>JAHFTZ010000326.1 GCA_023265355.1 Terriglobus sp. | reverse complement strand
GGTCTCATCCGGACCGAAGACGCGGAAGCTCGTCATGTTCCGCTTCATCACGTCGCGCAGAAAGATCGCCAGTACAGCAGTCGGCGACTCCATTGTCTTTGCATGCGCTGTGATCTTCACGCCGTAGTCCTGGAAGCGAGGCAGGTCGAGCGACCTGCGCAACAGACCACCGTTCGCGTGGGGATTCGCCGTGATGCGGCGCGGGCCAATCGGCGCCATCGCGAGCAACTCCGGGATGAGCTTGCCGGTCTCATCGAAAAGCTCCTCCGGCTTGTAGCTGCGCATCCACTCTTCGACGAGGTGCAGGCTGCTCTTGTTCGTAACGGGATCAAGCACAGGCACCTGGTGCGCGCGCCAGAAGTTCTCGACCTTGTGTCCGCCGACTTCCTTGGGACCGGTCCACCCCTTGGGAGAGCGAAGCACAATCATCGGCCAGCGTGGGCGCTCCGCGTTGCCGGTGCTTCGCGCCTTCTCTTGAATCGCGCGAATCTCCAGAACGCAATGCTCCAAAGTCGCAGCCATCTTCTGGTGCATCGTCTCCGGGTCTTCGCCTTCGACGAAGTAGGGCGTGTAGCCGTAGCCACGGAAGAGCGATTCCAGTTCTTCATGCGAGATGCGTGCAAGGATCGTCGGATTCGCGATCTTGTAGCCGTTGAGATGAAGAATTGGGAGCACGGCTCCATCGCGAATCGGATTGAGAAATTTGTTCGAATGCCATGAGGTCGCGAGCGGACCGGTTTCAGCTTCTCCATCGCCCACCACGACAGTCACAATCAGGTCAGGGTTGTCGAAGGCTGCGCCGAAGCCGTGCGAAAGGCTGTACCCCAGCTCTCCGCCCTCGTGAATCGAGCCTGGAGTCTCTGGCGTGCAGTGGCTGCCAATGCCTCCGGGAAAAGAGAACTGCCGGAAGAACTGCAGCATACCGGCCTCGTCCTGGCTGCGGTCTGGATAGATCTCAGAGTAGTGGCCTTCCAGATAGCTGTTGGCCAGCGTAGCCGGTGCGCCGTGCCCTGGACCGGAGACATAGATGAGGTTGAGGTCGTACTTCTTGATGAGCCGATTGAGATGGACCCAAGTGAACGACTGCCCCGGATCCGAACCCCAGTGGCCAAGCAGGCGGTTCTTGATATGTTCCGGCTTAAGAGGCTCCCTGAGCAGAGGGTTCGCACGAAGATAGATCATGCCCGCGGAAAGATAGTTGCAGGCTCTCCAGTAGGCGTTCATTTTGCGCAGTTCTTCAGGATTCAACGTCGTGCCGTTCTCTACGAGGGCTGCCATCCGGGGTGTCTCCTTGAGAGCTCTTAGTGCGTTCGTGTTCTAAGCGCGGGACATCACGGGGACGTCCCAGATGTCTCTACAGTACTCCCGGATCGTGCGATCGGAAGAGAACTTGCCGGAACGCGCGGTATTCAGCACGGACATGCGGCCCCAGCGAGGCGAATCGCCAAAGGCACGCCCGACCTCTTGCTGAACCGTGGAGTAAGAATCGAAGTCCGCGAGCAGCATGTAGCTGTCGCGATCTAATAGATCAGCCACCAGCGGAGCGAAGAGCGAGCTGTCTCCCTTGCTGAAGCGTCCGGCCTGCAACCCGTCGATCACTTCGCGCAACAACGGATTGCGTTCATAGAAGTCACGCGGGCGATATCCACTGCGCTGAAGATCGCCGATCTGCGGCGCGGTGAGACCGAAGAGGAAGAAGTTCTCCTCGCCTGCTTCTTTGCGGATCTCGATGTTGGCGCCGTCCAGTGTGCCAATGGTCACCGCCCCGTTCATCTGGAACTTCATGCATCCCGTACCCGAAGCCTCTTTGCCCGCCGTAGAGATCTGCTCCGCAAGGTCTGCTGCGGGATAGACGCGCTGCCCGAGCGAGACGCTGTAGTCGGGCAGAAAGACTACCTTCAGCTGGCCACGCACATCCGGATCGTTATTCACTACATCCGCAACGCTGTGAATCAGCTTGATGATGAGCTTCGCCATCTTGTACGAAGGCGCGGCTTTTCCACCAAAGAGGAATGTGCGCGGTGTCACGGTGAGACCAGGTTGGGCCTTGATCTGACAATAGAGGCTGAGAATATGCAGCGCGTTCAGATGCTGCCGTTTGTACTCGTGGATACGTTTAACCTGCGCGTCGAACATCGAGGACGGGTCGACCGAGATGCCCGTGGCGCTCTGGATATATTTGGTCAGCTCCGCCTTCCTTGCATGCTGCGTCTTCTCCCAGCGAGCCAGGAAGCCTTGATCTTCTACAAACTTCTCCAGGCCGCGCAGTTCGTCGAGCTCCGTGTGCCACTTCGTTCCAATGGACTCGTTGATCAGGCTGGCAAGCGCGGGATCGCAGAGCATGAGCCAGCGCCGCGGCGTGACGCCGTTTGTCTTGTTACTGAAACGCTTCGGAAAGGCTTCGTAGAAGTCGTGCAGCGTCTCCTCTTGAAGAAGTTGTGTATGCAACTCCGCCACGCCATTCACAGCCTTGCTACCAACGACCGCGAGATTAGCCATGCGGACGGACCGCTCCCCGTCTTCACCGATCAGGGACATGCGCCGCATCTTTTCGTCGTCGTTTGGAAAGCGCTGCCGCATCTCGTCGAGGAAGCGTTGATTGATCTCAAAGATGATCTGCAGATGACGAGGAAGCAACTGAGCAAACAAGGGTAGTGACCAACGCTCCAACGCCTCCGGCAACAGTGTGTGGTTTGTGTAACCGAAGGTGTGTTGGGTAATCTCCCAAGCGTCATCCCAACCGAAGTCGTACACGTCCATCAGAAGACGCATCAGCTCCGCGATGCCGATAGACGGGTGCGTATCGTTCAACTGCACCGACCACTTGAGATGAAACTCCTTGAGCGGCCTCTGGCGAATGCCATGGATACGGATCATGTCCTGCAAGGAACAGGCGACGAAGAAGTACTGCTGCTGGAGGCGAAGTCGCTTGCCCTCTGGTGTATCGTCGCTCGGGTACAGCACCTTGGTGATCGTCTCCGACAATAGCTTCTCGCGCACAGCACCCATGTAATCGCCGGTGTCGAATGCTTTGAAATCAAACGACTCAATCGCCTCTGCCTTCCACAGACGAAGGCGATTTACCGTAGTCGTCTGATAGCCGGAGATCGGCGTGTCGTACGGTACTCCCCTTACGCACTGTGCCGGTTTCCATAGAGGACGCAGACGGCCCGACGCGTCTGTGGTCATCTCGACTGTCCCCCCATAGCCGACGGAGAAACACGCGTCCGAAGCAGGGATCTCCCATGGATTACCGAACTGCAGCCACTTGTCCGTGCGTTCGACCTGCCAGCCGTCGCGAATCTCCTGGTGGAACATGCCAAACTCATAACGAATGCCGTAGCCAATCGCGGGCACCTGCAATGTGGCAAGAGAGTCCATAAAGCATGCTGCGAGACGCCCAAGGCCACCGTTTCCCAATCCCGGTTCCGGCTCCTGCACGGCGATCTCGGAAAGGCTCAAACCGAGCGTGCGCAACGCCTCGCTGCAGTCCTGCGTGAGACCAAGATTCTGCAAATTGTTCGGAAGATGCGGTCCCAGCAGAAACTCCGCCGAGAGATAAGAGACAATGCGAAGATCGCGATCCTTGTAGCTGTTGACCGTTGCGATCCAATTTTCCATCACCAGGTCACGCACCGTGTGCGCCAGCGCGTGATACTGCTCCAGCGGTGTGGAGCTTTCCAAGGAACGCCCAATGGTGT
>JAHFTZ010000325.1 GCA_023265355.1 Terriglobus sp. | reverse complement strand
AAGGCAACGTCGGGATCGTCTCCCGCTCAGGCACGCTGACCTATGAAGCCGTCTACCAGCTCACCACGCGCGGCATCGGCCAATCGACGGCCATCGGCATCGGGGGAGATCCTATCATCGGAACCAACCACGTTGCAGCCCTGAAGCTTCTCAACGACGACCCCGAAACCGAAGCCATCATCATGATCGGCGAGATCGGTGGAACCGCCGAAGAGGCGGCTGCGGACTTCATCAAGCAGTACGTGAAGAAGCCCGTTGTCGGCTTCATCGCCGGACAGACCGCACCTCCGGGCCGCCGCATGGGCCACGCTGGAGCGATCATCTCTGGCGGCGAAGGCACAGCCGAAAGCAAGATGGCCGCCATGGAGGCCGCCGGGATTCACGTAGTCAAATCGCCTGCAGAGATTGGCGAAATGATGGCGCGCGTCCTCGGCAAAGCATAACTTCCCTGCACTACGAACGGCGAAGCCCTCATGGCTTCGCCGTTTTCCTTTGCGGCCTGTAATCCTCGAAACCCGCGTCATTTGCGGCGTTTCCCGTACAATAAAAGGGTTGGACTCTATTTAGATCAGGAGCATCATGTCACAGCGTACCTTCTCCATCATCAAGCCGGACGCCGTCCGCAAGGGCGACACCGCCGCTATTCTGGCCGTCATTGAAAAGGCCGGCTTCAAGATCCTCGGCATCAAGAAGATTGTTCTCTCCAAGGCTCAGGCCGAGGGCTTCTATCATGTCCACTCCGCTCGTCCTTTCTTCAACGATCTGACGACCTTCATGACCTCCGGCCCCATCTTCCCGATGGTTCTGGAGAAGGACAACGCGATCGCGGATCTCCGCAAGCTCATGGGCGCGACGAACCCTGCGAATGCGGAAGACGGCACGATCCGCAAGCTCTTCGCTGCTTCGATCGAAGAGAATGCTATCCACGGATCGGATGCTGAAGACACCGCAGCTTTCGAGATCGGATACTTCTTCGCAGGCTACGAACTGAAGTAGTTCCGTTTCAAACCAAAGAAAAGAGGCCACCTCATGGGTGGCCTCTTTCGCTTGTGTGGCTCCATGTCTACTGGTTATTCTGATGGGCGTTCCGAAGAGCTTCCTCACGCGCCCTCGCTGCTTCTTTCATGGCGTCTTCACGCGCCCTGCGAGCCTCCCGCAAACCATCTTCGCGGGCCTTGCGGGCCTCGCTCAAGGCCTCTTCTCTCGCCTTGTTCGCTTCCTTCAACGCATCCTCGCGTTGTTTGTTTGCTTCCTTCAGTGCCTGCTCGCGATCACGCTTTGCCTCTTCCTGCGCCTGCTTCATCTGCTTCTCAGCCTGCTTCATTGCTTCGCGTGCTTCCGCAAGAGCGCGGTTCGGATCTGAGCTCAGTTTGAGCTCCGGCATCGCTGGTGTCTCTGGCAGATGGAGAACAGGCAACGCGGGTGGAGCAGCAGGTAGAGGAGCCAGGTCCGCTTTGCGCAAAGCGATATCGCCGTGCGTTGTGGTGAGACGAATCGCATGTCCACCGCCGTTCACGGTTCCGCTCACGCTGCCCGCGTTTTCGCTGCTGCGGCTCGCCAGTGAGAAGTCCGAGTGGACCTCGCCATCCGTCGTGTCAGCCTGCACGGTAAAACCGGCGCGGTCAGGGATGGAGAGATGCACGGAGCCGTTGTGATTGTCGACGCGCACCGCACCCAGCGGAGCAGCGGCACCGATCTGCACTTCACCATTTTTATTCTGTACGGTGACATCACCGGAGACCCGCGTCAGCGTGATGTTGCGGTTCTTGGTGTCTACAGCGACTGGACCGACGGCCTGCTGCACGTTGAAGTCGTCCGTGCCATCAATATTGACCTCGCCGTCCAGACGTGCCAGCGAGAAGGTGATCTTGCTGCTCTGGAACATCACGGCATCGCGAATATGCTGCATGTGTCCGCCGCCGAAGAAGTCAGCCTTTACATCCACCTTGCCTGCAATGTCGGAGAGGTTGATCTCATCGCCCCGGCCTTCCACCGAAACCGGTCCCGTCACACTGGCGACGACCAGAGAGGAGGAGTTCTGATTGATGTGCGCAATCACCGCACCGGTGATTCCCTTCAACTCGATATCGCCGTGGTTCGCCGTCACCGTGACGTTCGCTTTGATGTTGCTCACATGCACGTCGCCGCGATTCGCGTTGACCGTAACCTGTGTCCCTGCGGGAACCTCCGCCGTGATATCCGAGTGTGCGCTGTCGATGGTGGGAATCGTGATCGACATCGTGTCGCCCGTGGTCACAATGCGCGCTTCGAGCTGCTTCAGCTTCTCCTGCGCATCGTCATCATTCTGACTGTAGACCTCGTTATGCGCCGTCAGGTGGAGCTTCCCGTCATCGCTCAAACCCGTCACGGTCACATCGCCGCGCGCGTTATCGATCGTGACCATGCTTCCCGCGGCGAGCGCACGGACGATGGGTGCGGGATCATTTTCATGCTTCGACCCCGCAAAGTGGTCCCAGTCTTCGCCGTTCATCTTCATGTCGCTGAAGTCGAAGTTGTGCTCCTTAGCGGCGCTCGCCATGATGCCACCCGCAATGAGAAGGAACACGACAAAACCAAAGCCACCACCCAGCTGATAGCGAACGGGAGGAGCATCCGCCGCACGTCGCGCCCGGGCAATGCCCCACTCCGCAAACATGAAGAGGCCAATGACGATCAGGATGCCCGGCCACCAATCCGCATACCAGCTGGCCAGGTTCGGTACAGAGACGCGGCCACTGTGCACCAGCAGAAAGACCACGCCAATCGCAACGAGAAGCAACGGCCCTACAAGCGAGGTGCGACGAAGGCTGCGACGGTAGGCGCGCCACTGGTCCTTCTGTGCGCGGGCCTGGGCTCTCCAGGCGTCACGATTGGCGCGCGCCTGAGCTTGCCATGCCTTGTTCTGCGCACGCTGCCAGCGCGGATCGTTACGAGGATCGTTCGGCGAAGGAATGTTGGGATTGTACGGAGGCGTGGCCATGGCTATCGTCCTTCCCCGTTGCGGTCATCGTGATGGTCAGCGCCAGGATCGCGAAACTCTGGCGATGGGACGATCGAAGTTCCACTCGGCGGCACGGGAGGCACCGGAGGCACGATGGGAGCCGCAGCGGCGTAGCTTTCAGCCGCCATCTGCTGCGCCATGAATCGCTCGGCAATCGCCCACAGTCCCAGATAGATCAGAAACAGCGGCCACACACTTCCCCAGCGAACGACATGGAGACTCTGCAGAAGAAAGATGATCCCGATGAGAATCAACCAACCTGAACGCCGTGCCGCGAGGAGCAGGTTCCATCGATATGCGGGGGAGCCATCATTCGCAATGCGGAGAATGCCACTTCGTTGCACAAACATCCAGACACCAAGGCCGATGAAGAGCAGCGGAAGGAAGAGCGATCCCCGGACGACGTACACACCGTGCGTATGAGTCGCGAGGAAGAACAGACCCAGACCGATCATCCAGATCGCACCCGTGGGAACGCGTGACGCAAAGCTGTTTACATCTGGCGGAGGAATGACGGGAGGAGCCATTGGAGGCGCATATCCGTACTCCGGCGGTGGTGGCGGCGGGGTATAGGGCGAAGCTCCGTAGGCCGGGTCCGCACTGTAAGGGTTCGCGGGAGGGACGTATCCCGGAGCGACGGGTGGCACATATCCCGGAGGGACATAACCGGGAGCTGTATAGCCTGGAGGAACGTTGCCGGGGGGTG
>JAHFTZ010000324.1 GCA_023265355.1 Terriglobus sp. | reverse complement strand
TGCCGGTTTCCGGCAAAGTGATCGACGGTAGCGACATTGCAGCCGTAGTCGATTCCGCTCTGGATGCTTGGTTTACGACCGGCCGATGGGCCAAAGATTTTGAAAAGAAGTTGGCACGCTTTTTCGGTGTGCGTTCGGCTTCCCTTGTGAACTCCGGATCGAGCGCCAACCTGGTAGCCTTTGCCGCTTTGACCTCACCAAAGCTGGGCGACCGCCAGATCAAACCAGGCGATGAAGTGATCACTGTCGCAGCAGGCTTTCCAACAACGGTGAATCCCATCTTCCAGATGGGCTGCGTTCCCGTATTCGTCGATGTCACGCTACCCACCTATGAGGTGGATGTCACTAAGCTCGAGGCAGCGTACAGCCCGAAGACGAAGGCTGTGATGATCGCCCACACGCTTGGAAATGTCTTCGATCTCGAAGCGGTCTCCGCATTCTGCAAGAAATACAACCTCTGGCTGGTGGAAGATTGCTGCGATGCCCTCGGCTCAACGTTCAAGGGACAGAAGGTTGGTACGTTTGGCGATATCGCAACGGTCAGCTTCTATCCCGCGCACCATATCACCATGGGTGAAGGTGGAGCGGTTCTGACGGACAAACCAGCGCTTCAGGTTCTAATCGACAGCTTTCGAGACTGGGGCAGGGATTGCTGGTGCGAACCCGGCGTGGACAACACCTGCGGCAAGCGCTTTGATTGGCAACTGGGTACGCTCCCCTGCGGATACGATCACAAATACACCTATTCGCACGTGGGCTACAACCTGAAGGCGACGGATATGCAGGCGGCGCTGGGCGTCAGCCAGATGGAGAAGTTGCCCCAATTTATTGAGCGGCGCAAAGAAAATTTTGCTTACCTCAAAAATGCCTTGAAACCGGTGGAGGATGTGCTGATTCTGCCCGAGGCGACGAAGGACTCCGATCCCAGCTGGTTCGGATTTCCTATCGGTATTCGTGAGGGGGCGCCTTTTTCCCGCGACCAGATGACAAAGATGCTGGATAGCGCGAAGATTGGAACCCGGAACATCTTTGCCGGGAACCTGATTCGCCAGCCAGCCTATGAAGGGCTGAACTTTCGCGTCGTTGGGGAACTGACCAATACCGACTATGTAATGAATCATGTTTTCTGGATTGGTGTATTTCCCGGACTGACCGAGCCTATGTTGGAGTACATCGCAAAGACGATGATTGACTTTGTTGGGACGAGCAAGCTTCTTCCCATTACGCCTTCCACTTAGGCATCTCACGCAATATCACCAAGGTGGCCAGAAGGACCGAATCATGAATCTGCGCGAACGCAAGATGTACGAGCTGTTGAAGAAGGGCAGAGACGAGTACGGCTATGTCGCCGTGAAGGCGGAGTACGAGGCCGAAGGCACACGCGTCGATGAACTTCTTCGGCTGGTCGAGATCTGCCGCAAGGCTGGTTTGAAGCTTGGCATCAAGATCGGCGGATGCGAAGCCATGCGTGATCTGATCGAAACGAAGCAGATTGGTGTGGACTACATCATCGCGCCCATGATCGAGAGCCGCTATGCTCTGTCGAAGTTCGCGGAGGCAGTCGACAAGGTCTATCCGAAGGAAGAGCAGGGCGATACAGACTTCCTCTTCAACCTGGAGACCATCAACGCCTTCGCGCACCTGGAGGAGATGGCGGACTTTACCAAGTCAGCGCCGGAGCTTGCGGGCATCGTCTTTGGGCGTGTGGACTTTTCTCTCTCCGCCGACCTGGGGCGCGATGCGATCAATGGTCGCGAAGTTACTGACTATGTGTTGAAGACCGCCGAGGCCTGCAAGGCCCGTGGCCTCGACCTCGTCGTGGGGGGCGGCGTTTCCAGCGATTCGATTTCGGTCTTGCGTGAGATGCTCGCCGTGCATCTCACGCGATTCGAGACACGCAAGGTGATCTTCGACGCGCAGGCTGCAAAGGAAAAGCATATCGACCAGGGACTCTTGAATGCCGTTCATTTTGAGCTTCTCTGGCTTCTGAATAAGCGTGATTATTACGGGCAGATTCAGCAGGAAGACTCCAAGCGCATCGACATGCTCGAAAAGCGGTGGGCGGTTTTGAACCGGTAATGGCGCGAGCGGAGCACCTCCTCGTATTTGGTGCGAGTGGAGCCATCGGCTCCGCGATCTGCGCACAGGGCGTGAAGAAGGGCTGGAAGATCACAGGTGTCTCCCGCACTGCGCCGCATAAGGTTGTGGAAGGGGTCGAGTATCTTTCTCTCGACCCCTTTGCTGCGGAGTTTGAAGCGTCACAATTGATGCACTCCGCGAAGTTCACAAGCGTTTGCTGGGCTCAGGGTACAAACACGAACGACAGTGTGCGCACAGTGAGAGAAGATACAAACCTGCATCTCTATCGCGCCAACTGCCTCTATATTTTGCTCACATTGAAAGCTCTGCTGGACCAGGACGCGTTGGAGCCGGGTTCACGGATGTGTGTGATCAGTTCGATCTGGCAGGATCTCGCGCGGCAAAACAAGCTCTCTTACTGCATGACCAAGGCTGCTTTGCAGGGCTTAGTCTTGTCGGCTTCGGCCGATCTGGCTGCCGATGGGCATCTGATTAATGCGGTTCTTCCGGGTGCTCTGGAAACGCCCATGACGCGGAAGAATCTGACTGCAGAGCAGATCGAGCGACTCACCTCAGCTACGCAGTTCGGTCGTCTGGCAACGTTGGAGGATGTCGCGTCGGTGGTCTGTTATCTGTGTTCGCCTGAAAATACGGGCATAACCGGGCAGTTTGTGGCTGCAGATCTGGGGTTCAGCCGTGTCAGTATCGTTTGAGATTGAATCGTCCACCGGAAGCTACCGCGTCGAGGTGCAGCGCGGATCGTTCGCTCGTTCGCTCGCCTCTTTTGAAAAGAGTGCGGTGGTTGCCGACCGTTTTTTCGAGCCGCGCTTCAAGGGGGCAGGAGCAAATGCAATCTTCGTAGAAGCGATTGAAGAGAACAAAAGCCTGGATGCTTCTCCCGCATTGATCGAACAGATGAGGGCGAGCGGAGCGAACCGGCAGACGCAGATGGTAGCAGTGGGTGGCGGCATTATTCAGGATCTATCCGCGTTTATCGCTTCGGTCTACATGCGCGGTTTGAAGTGGACCTACATGCCAACGACGGTACTGGCCATGGTGGATTCGTGCATCGGCGGCAAGAGTTCGATTAACGTTGGGCCGTACAAAAATCTGGTGGGAACGTTTCATCCTCCCGAGGTGGTACTGATTGACCCCGACGTGATCGAGACTCTGCCGGAAGACCAGAGAGCCAGCGGTCTGATCGAAGCTGCGAAGATCTGTTTCTGCCGTGGAGACGAGGCCTTCGCAAAGCATATGGCAGCCGGGCCTTCGACCACTATGCTGCCGAACGCGCTCGAACATGTGATTGTGAACAGCTTGCTATCAAAGAAGTGGTTCATCGAGATCGACGAGTTCGATAAGAAGGAACGTCTGCTCCTTAACTTCGGACATACCTTTGGACATGCGATCGAGGGGGCAACGCACTTCGGGATCTCACATGGCATTGCCGTCGGCCTCGGCATCGTCTGCGCATTGGAGTTTGAGCGCGGCCGCGGCGTGGACTACTCGGGCTGCAAGCGTGTGATGCCGCTCGAAGAGCATCTGAACGAGATGGTGCGATCTTCGCCAGCAGTTGCCGCGGAACTGAGGAAGATGCCGATGGGCGACGTGATCCAGCGATTTGAGAGCGAC
>JAHFTZ010000323.1 GCA_023265355.1 Terriglobus sp. | reverse complement strand
TGCTGAGGGTGCAGCGATGATTCGCACCAAGGGCGAACCCGGTACGGGCGACGTCGTCCACGCCGTGCAGCACATGCGCATGATCGTGCGCGAGATGCGTATTCTCAAGGCTCTGGGCGAGGAAGAACTCTACAACGAGGCCAAGCTGCTCGCGGCTCCTTACGAATTGGTGCGCATGGTGGCGAAGACAGGCAAGTTGCCCGTCCCGAACTTCTCGGCAGGCGGCATCGCCACCCCGGCGGATGCCGCCCTGATGATGCAGCTTGGAGCGGAGGCTGTGTTCGTCGGTTCAGGCATCTTCATGAAGGATGGAGCGACACCGCTGGACGTACAGAACAACCCCGCCGAGCGCGCCGAGGCTGTCTCCCGCGCGAAGGCGATCGTCATCGCAACCACGCACTATGACGATGCCAAGATCGTCGCGGAAGCTGCGGAAGCAGTGACCGGTTCGATGAAGGGCCTGGCCGCTGCGGCCATTGAAGAGTCGCAGCTGATGCAGATGCGTGGACGCTAACTCGTTTCTGTCTTGACGAAGCCGCTGGCCCATGGCTGGCGGCTTTTGTTTGCCCTTTAGAATGGGAGTGTATGGCTAACGCGACGAAAAAGACGATTGGTGTGCTGGCTCTGCAGGGTGCGTTCGACGCGCATGCGCAGGTGCTTCGGGAACTCGGTGTCGATGTAGTCATGGTGCGCAAGCCCGAGCAGCTTGAGGGCCTGGATGGACTTGTGATTCCGGGTGGGGAATCGACAACATTTCTCTGGCACCTAGAGCACCGTGGCTTCTTCGAAGCTTTGAAGAAGTTCGCTGCTGAGAAGCCCGCCTTCGGGACATGCGCTGGGGCAATTCTTATGGCCAAAGACGTCCGCAATCCTTCGCAGAAATCTCTCGCGGTCATGGATATTGCCATCGAACGCAATGCCTACGGCCGTCAGAACGATTCGCGCATCCTTACAGCGGAGACAAAGCTCGCAGGCGGACCGATGGAGATGGTTTATATCCGCGCGCCGAGGATTGCCTTTGTCGGCAAGGACGTAGAGGTACTCGCGAACCGCGATGGTGACCCCGTGCTGGTGCGTCAGGGAGACATGCTGGCCGCTACGTTTCATCCCGAACTCTCCGACGACCGTCGTGTGCATGAAGAATTCTTGAAGATCGTGGATGAGGCCAAAAAGCGTTGACCCTGACGCCGATCCTCGCCATGCGATGGTGGCTCCCGCAGGATGCCGCTCTGCATGGCGCGGCGCTCGACCGCGAGATGTATCTCGCACTTTGGATCATGACCGGGCTGTTGGCTACGGCGCACTTGGTGATGCTCGTGGGACTCTGCATCGGTCGTCGTGAAGCGAAACGCAGCATCTGGCGTTTGGAAGTTGCACCTCTTCTTCTACTGACCATCCTGTTTGGATGGATGACCATACGTGCGGAGCGGCTATGGGCCGCCACGCGCTATGCAGGCGCAGACCCGGCAGTGATGCAGGTGGAGGTCGTAGGTGCGCAGTTCGTCTGGTACTTTCGCTATCCCGGAGCGGATGCGCGGTTTGGAAAGACGAAACCTGAGTTGGTCCAGCCGGGAGAGGGCAATCCTCTCGGGATCGATCCTGGGGATGAAGACGGACGAGATGATCGCGTGAGCAGCGAACTCGTGCTGCCGATAGGCCGCGAGGTGGACCTGCGCATCCGGTCACTCGACGTGATCCACGGCTTCAGCGTTCCAGAGATGCGTGTGAAGCAGAACGCCATACCCGGGCAGGTCTTCCATATTCACTTCACGCCCGTGCACGAAGGCCGATACGCCGTACTTTGCACACAGGTCTGCGGCCTGGGTCACTATCGAATGCAGGCTGCGGTGCGCGTGGTGAGTATCGCCGAGTTCGCGCGATGGAGCGAGCGATGAAGATCTTCTCCACGCACCATCGCACGATTGGCATCGGATACCTGCTGCTTGCAGGTACCTCGGTCGCCATCGGGACTTTGCTCTCGTTGTTGATGCGCGTACATCGCGTGTGGCCCGATCTGAACTGGCCGCTTTGGGGCGTGATAAAGCCGGAAGACTATCTGGCTGCGGTGACGATGCACGGAACACTAATGGTCTTCTTCGTTCTGACCACCGCGCCGCAGTCGGGATTTTCCAATCTTGTATTACCCGAACAGATCGGTTCGCGAACGATGGCCCTGCCTTGGCTCAACGCTGCGGGCCTTTGGACGACGGTGGCTTCCCTCCTGGTCTTGCTGAGCGCCTTCTTTGTGCGCGGCGGCGGACCAATCTCGGGATGGACGAGTTACCCGCCACTCTCAGCGCTGGCGGAGGCCGGACCAGGACAGGCCACGGGCATGGATCTATGGCTGGTGAGCATCGGTCTTTTCTGCATCGCCTCCACAATGAACGGAGCGAACACGCTCGTAACGGTGATACGTTGCCGGTGTAAAGGCATGACGTGGGGAAGGATGCCGCTAACGGTGTGGGCGTGGCTCACCGCAGCCCTGCTTACCGTCATCGTCTTCAGTGTCCTCTTCGCAGCGGCGCTCATGCTGCTCTGCGATTGGCACGCGGGCACAAGCTTCTTCGTCCCTGCGGGGGGCGTGATCAACGGCGTCGTGGACACGCAGCACGGTGATGGATCACCCCTTCTGTGGTTGCATCTCTTCTGGTTCTTCGGACATCCGGAGGTCTATATCGCCATTCTTCCGGGCATGGGCATGACCTCGATGCTTCTGGCGAACTTCTGCCGACGCGGCATTCCGGCCTACCGATGGATGATTACCACTACACTGCTCATCGGGTTGCTCGGACTCTCGGTCTGGGGACATCACATGTTCGTCGCCGGTCTGAATCCGTGGGCGGGAACGGTCTTCCAGTTGACGACCATTGCGATTGCCATCCCAAGCACGGCCAAGGTGCTGAACTGGCTGATGACTCTCTGGGGTTCGCGGCCCACCTACTCCACGCCGATGCTGTGGTCTCTCGGATTTGTATCGCTGTTTATTGCAGGTGGCGTGACCGGACCAGTGTTGGCACAGCCCGCCCTAGACGCCTATCTGCACAATACCTTCTTCGTCGTGGCGCACTTTCACCTGGTCATGGCGATGGCCGGTGTCTTCAGCATTTTCGCCGGCCTGACGTACTGGTTTCCTCTAATCGCAGGGCGGCGACTGGATTAGCGACTTGGCAAGCTCCATTTCTGGTGGACACTCCTCTTCGCCTACTGCACCTTTCTGCCCATGCACGTCTCCGGCCTGATGGGTGAGCCACGACATGGAGCGCAATTGACAGGCGTAGCCGGACCTGCGGGGGAACTTCTGCACCGCGTCTGGGGTGTGGAGCGTCACATCACCTACAACGCGGTGATGCTTGCGTTAGGACAGATCTTCTTTTTCTGGAACCTCCAGAAGACGCTGCGCGGACCTCGTTCCGTCGCCGAGAATCCCTGGGGGGCGACGACGATGGAATGGGCTCCGGTAATCGACGAAGAGCAGGTCTGCCATCGTGCGCCCTGCGTCCACATTGATGGTGTTTCTGTTCCCCAATGGATTGCGGCTGTGGAGTAAGCTGGAAATATGCTGGTGACGACGACCAAGCCTGGAGAGATCGAACGCGATCCCCGCGATCCTGCGGACCGTGGCCCCGGAAAAACGGGCGGCGGCGGCGATGCGGGTGAGGGTGGACGACGCCCCCCAGAAGTTCCAAAATACACGGGCGGCGGCGGCGATGGAG
>JAHFTZ010000322.1 GCA_023265355.1 Terriglobus sp. | reverse complement strand
ATGGACCTCCGCGCAGCCTGCAATCGCCTCAGTATCCGGGGGTAGGGTCACAGCGGTCGCTAAAGGCACAGCCTCCATCACCGCCGTCTGCGGAAACGTGGCCAGTGCCGCCGCCGTTGTGACCGTCAGTCCGCCAAAACCGACCATCTCCTCCGTCCGCATCGCACCAGGATCTCTCGCTCTAACGGTAGGTGACAACTCGCAACTGACGACCACGGCAACCTATAGCGATGCCTCAACAGCATCCTGCTCGGCAAGTTCCTGGACTTCCCTGCAACCTGCAATCGCAACCGTATCGGGAGGCAGGGTCACAGCAGTCGCCAAGGGAACAGCCGTCGTGACGGCGGCATGCGGCACTGTTGTGAGCTCTCCTGCAACCGTGACGGTTAGCGCACCCAAGCCAACGGTCGCCTCGGTGAGGATTACGCCAGGTTCTCTCGCCCTCACAGTCGGTGATACCTCTCCACTCCTCGCCACGGCAACCTACAGTGACTCCACCACGGCCACCTGCACCGCAACCTCGTGGCAATCCAGCACGCCGCTCATGGCCTCCGTATCCAGCTCCGGAGTGGTGACAGGGGTTGCGAAAGGGACCGCGCTTGTTACGGCGGTATGCGACAACATCACCAGCTCGCCCGTTGCGGTGAAGGTCAGCCCCGTCAAACCAACGATTACCGCCGTCAAGATTACCCCGGGCTCTTTGGCACTGACGGTTGGAGACACCTCTTCTGTTACCGCCACGGCAACGTACAGCGATTCCACCACCTCTGCCTGCACCACGGTCTCCTGGTATTCGACCGTACCGGCCAGGGCGTCTATCTCCGCCTCGGGTTTGGTTACCGCAATCGCCAAGGGAGGTGCGGGCATAAAAGCCGTCTGTGACAGTATCGTCAGTCCCCCGATGACCGTAACCGTCAAAGTAGCAAAACCAACGGTGGCGTCGGTCATGATCACGCCAGGATCCCTCTCCCTGGCGGTCGGCGGTTCCTCACAGCTCATGGCCACCGCAACCTATAGTGACTCCACGACAGCCACCTGCACTTCAACGTCCTGGAACTCCGGCACACCGCTGATGGCCTCTGTCTCCAGCTCCGGCCTGGTCAGGGCGATTGCAAAAGGAACCGCCCTCGTGACGGCAGTTTGCAATAACATTACGAGTCCGCCCGTCCCAGTGACCATCAACGCGGTCAAACCGACGATTACCGCGGTCAGCGTTACACCAGCGTCAATTGCTCTCGGTGTTGGAGAAACCTCGCAACTGACCGCGACTGCAACCTATAGCGACGCATCCACTGCTGCCTGCACCCCGACATCCTGGAACTCCAGCCTGCCGCGTGCGGCGACTGTCTCCAACTCGGGGCTGGTCACAGCGATCGCGAAGGGCACCGTCGCGGTGACGGCAGTCTGCGACAGTGTTGCGAGTTCGCCCGCAGCGCTCTCCGTCACTGTGGGAAAGCCGACGATCACTGCGGTCGCGCTCTCGCCAGGCACGCTGACTCTGAAGATCGGCACGGTGGCCCAGTTGGTCGCGACCGCCACCTACAGCGACGGTTCAACCGCCGCCTGCACCCCCACTACGTGGAACTCTACTGCACCCCTGCTCGCCTCGATCTCCAGCTCTGGTCAGATCGCCGCAATCGATGCTGGAGCAATTACCTTCTCGGCTGTATGCGGTGGGATCGCAAGCTCGCCTGTGGCCCTGACCGTAAGCAGCGCGGCACCTACGCTGACCTCCGTCACGATTACGCCTGCGACAACCATGTTGGACCTTGGAGCGGATCTACAGTTCACAGCCACTGCGGTCTATTCAGATACCACGACGAAGGTGTGCTCTCCGGCTACATGGCTGAGCAGCGCAACCGACATCGCCACAGTCACCAACGCCGGTCTGGTAAGCGCAGTCGCTGTCGGCAACACGGCTCTTACCGCCACCTGCCAGGGGCTCACCAGTCCGCCAAGCAACCTCCAGATCCGGGTCGTTCCGATCACGCACTGGAACATCCGCCCAGCCCAGTAGGTCTCAAGGCTTGTCACTCAAGATCTGGTGCCTCACGCGTCTTTTACGAACGATGCACCAGATCTTCGCTAGACAGTTTGAGATGAGCCTTCGATCACGTCGCGGATAATCTCCGCAGCCCATGCAATCTCATCCTGCGTGATCGTTAGAGGAGGTGCGAGGCGAATCACTTTGTCATGCGTCTCTTTGCACAAAATGCCTCTCTCTTTAAGGGCCTCGCAGAGCGGACGAGCCGCGACCGTGAGTTCGATGGCAATCCATAGACCGCGTCCTCGAATGGATGCAACCAGCGGGCTTTTGATGGAGGCAAGCTTTGCCAGAACGAATGCACCCAGTTCGGCAGACCGCTCGGTGAGATTTTCATCCACCAGGACGCGCAATGCGGCACGCGCTACCGCGCATGCAAGTGGATTCCCTCCAAAGGTGCTGCCATGATCTCCAGGATGAAAGAGACCGAGGATCTTCCTGGAAGAAAGTACCGCGGAGACGGGATAATATCCTCCCGACAGTGCCTTCCCAAGAATGACAAGATCCGGCGTGATGCCATCGTGCATATAAGCGAAGAGCTTCCCCGTCCTCCCGAGTCCTGACTGAATCTCGTCGACCATCAGGAGAACGTTGTTCTCCTTGCAGATCGCGGCGACCTCGTTCAGATATCCCTCTGGAGGAATGATGATGCCGGCTTCGCCCTGGATCGGCTCTACGAGAAAAGCACAGGTGTTTGGTGTGATCGCTGCGCGCAGAGCCTCAGCATCGCCAAATGGAATGATTTTGAAACCGGGCAAAAAGGGACCAAAGTCTTTCCGATACTGCTCGTCCGTAGAAAAGCTGACGATGGAGATCGTGCGTCCATGGAAGTTGTTGGAGCAGACGATGATCTCCGCCTGATTCTCCGGTATGCCCTTAACCTGATATCCCCACTTCCGCGCCGTTTTAAGGGCCGTCTCTACCGCTTCCGTCCCTGAGTTCATGGGAAGCGCCATCTCGAAGCCGGTTAGTTCATGTAGTTCTTTATAGAAAAGAGGCAACTGAACGTTGCGAAACGCACGTGAAGTCAGGGTGACATACTGCGCCTGCTCCACCAAAGCAGCCATAATCTTCGGGTGGCAATGGCCTTGATTCACAGCAGAGTATGCGGCGAGACAGTCAAGATATCGCTTTCCCTCCGTATCGTAAAACCAGACTCCGGATGCACGTTCGATGACAACATCGAGTGGGTGATAGTTATTGGCACCGAACTCTTTTTCCAACACTACGTATTCTTCGATCAGCACAAGTCTCTCCCGATTCGACGCCTTACCCAACAACATACCCACTACTTCGTCCTGGGACACTGCGAATAGGACTTAATCATACCGCTTTGAGCGACAGAGACAGGAGCGATCGATGCAAAGCTAAGCGTCTCGCACGCCGGTAATGTAAGCCTTCCCTACTGAGAAAAGAGCACAAGGCCGAACTGCTATACTCCGCGTTATAGGCCTGTTTTTACTGCAGAAACGTTTGAAATCCTTGTAAATTTTCGCGTCGACGAGAGGGAGAAAGCTTTGCCGAAGGTTGAAGATGGACAAGCAAAAATACACCCCCTCACTTCCATAAGATTCTTCGCTGCTCTCTACGTCCTCTTCTTTCACACCAGCTGGGGTATCCCCAAAGGCTCGCTTGCGGAGCGATTCGTCTCCGCAGGCTTTGTATCGGTCGAGTTC
>JAHFTZ010000321.1 GCA_023265355.1 Terriglobus sp. | reverse complement strand
AAAACCGGCGCAGGCCCCGCCTGATCCTGCTGCATCTGCGCCGCGAATTTGAAGCTGTGCGCGGGGAAGACGCGGTCGTCGTGATCTGCCGTCGTGATCATCGTCGCGGGATACTTCGTTCCCGGCTTCAGCGTGTGGAGCGGAGAGTACTTATAGATCGCGTGGAACTCCGCTTCATTCTCTGAAGGCGAACCATACTCCTGCTTCCATCCCCAGCCCACGGTGAACTTGTGGAAGCGGAGCATGTCCATCACGCCGACTGCAGGAAGCGCCGCGCCGAAGAGTTCGGGTCTTTGCGTAAGCATCGCGCCCACCAGAAGACCGCCATTCGATCCACCCTGGATCGCAAGCTTCGGCGTGGAGGTGTACTTGTTCGCGATTAGCCACTCGGCACATGCAATGAAGTCGTCAAAGACATTCTGCTTCTTGAGCTTCATACCGGCTTCGTGCCACGTCTCGCCGTATTCTCCGCCACCACGCAGACCGGCCTGCGCGTAGATGCCGCCCTGCTGCATCCAGAAGATGCGCGACGACGAAAACGCCGGTGTCAGTGAAATGCCAAAGCCGCCATAGGCGTAGAGAATCGTGGGATTGTTTCCGTCCAGCTTCAGGCCCTTCTTGTAGGAGAGGAAGACGGGAACTTTTGTGCCATCCTTCGAGGTAACAAAGACCTCCTTCGTCTCGAACTCGCTGGGCTGGAAGGAGAGCTTCGGCTGGCGATAGATACTGCTCTTTCCTGTGGCCAGGTCGAGACGATACACCGTTCCCGGTGTGGTGAAGTTGGTGAAGGTGTAGAAGGTCTCTGTATTCTCGCGCTTGCCGCCGAAGCCGTCCACCGTGCCTACTCCGGGAAGATCGACTGACCCGAGCGGCTTACCTTCTTCACTGAAGAGCTTCACTTCGTTGTGTGCGTCTGTCAGGTAATTCGCAATCAGGGTGCGATGCACCAGCGTGACCGACTCCAGCTTGCTCTTGGACTCGGGAACGATTGTCTTCCAGTGCTCACGCTCGGGATGCTCCAGATCAACCTCAATCACCTTGCCATTCGAGGCGTCGAGCGTGGTCAGGAGCCAGAAGCGCGTTCCGTTATTGCCAATGGGAGAATAGGTAGCATCCGGCTTGTCGATCAGGTTCAGGATCTGCCCGTCCGGGTGGGAGAGGTCTTTGATTGCCAGCACGTTGTTGGGGCTGGTGCCCTTGCCCTGGTGGATGATCAGGTAGCGTCCGTCGTCCGTGATTCCTGTTCCGAGGAAGATCTCCTTGTCATCCTTCCGCTCGAAGATCATCTTGTCCTCGCTCTGCGGTGTGCCGAGTTTATGAAAAAAGATCTTCATGAAGTAGTTCGTGGCCTTGAGCGCGTCGCCATCCGGCGGAGCGTCGTAGCCGCCGTAGAAGAAGCCGGAGTTGTCGTGCAGCCATGCGGCTCCGCCAAACTTCGTCCACTGAATGACATCTGGAAGCTCGCGCCCCGTAGCCACTTCGCGTACGTGGATCTTCTGCCAGTCGCTTCCGGCCTCTGCCAGCGCGGTCGCGGCAAGGGTGCCGTCGTCTGTGACCGAAAGCGAGTTCAGCGCGACGGTGCCGTCCTTCGCCAGCGTGTTCGGATCGATCAGGACGTGCGGTTCACCCGTAAGGCCTTCCGTCCAATAGACCGGCGTCTGGTTCTGCAGACCAGTATTGTGACCATAGAAATAGCGCGTACCCTGTTTCTCCGGCGAACCGTAGCGTTCAAAGTTCACGATCTCTTCCAGCCGCTTCTGAATCGCAGGCCGCGTGGTGAGCGGAGCGAGATAGTCCGCTGTGACCTTGTTTTCCGCATCAATCCAGGCGCGCGTCTCCGGCGAGTCGAGCTCCTCAAGGCCACGATATGGGTCGGCCACCTTTGTGCCAAAGTAGGAATCTGTCTGGGTGCCGGTGGGTGCCTTGGGATACGAAAACATACTGGAACTCCTTGGTTGCTGTGCCGCGAGGCCGAGGGTAGAGAGCAGAAGAAGGACGGAGGCAGAGCGCATGCGTGGATCTCCTGTGAGGTACTTCTTCCATCAAAGCAAGTGTAACTGCGATGATGGAAGACATGAGAGTGCGTTGGTTTTCCGGTGTCGTGTTGTGCCTTGCAGCAGTCCTGAACCTCCAGGATGTTCCCGCTCTGAATGCGCAGGACACTTCCGTTCCAAACGCCCAAAACGCTCCCGCCGTACCGGCTGCCAGCGACGGACAGTACACGTTGAAGGCAGGCGCGAAGATAGTCCTTGTGCCAGCGACGGTGGAAGTAAAGGGCAAGGTCCTCTATGGCCTCAAGCCTGAAGACTTTGTCGCAGAAGATAACGGCGTTCCGCAGAAGATCACGATGGATGAAGACACCGACTCTCTCGGTCTCTCGCTCGTAGTGCTTCTGCAGTGCTCGCGTTCCGCAGTGATGGAGTACTCCAAGATCGATCAGTTGCCACAGATGATCGACGCCCTTGTGGGCGGCGCACCGAAGGAGATTGCCCTGGTCCGTTACGGCGATCATCCCGAACTCGTGCAGCCCTTCACGCGTGATATGGATGTGGTTGGGTCCAGTATGGCGAAGATGGGTCCCTGCGAAAGCAACAATGCGGCCACGCTGGATGCAGTGAGTTATGGTGCATCCATTCTCGCCAATCGCCGCGACCGCTACCGGCGCGTCATCCTATTGATCTCGGAGACCCGCGACCATGGTTCCACGGTGAAGGAAGGCCACGTCATCGAGCAGTTGGGGAAGACGAATACCGTCGTGAATGCTGTGGCGTTTTCCCCAGTGGGAAGCGACAGCTACCGTAGCCTCACGACGTTCACTCCTGGCAGCTATGGCGTCTTTGGTCTGCTCTTCAGCGCGGTGCAGGCGCTAAGGCAGAACGTTCCCAAAACGCTCGCGCACCTCAGCGGAGGTGAATACATCAACTTTCTGACGAAGAAGGCCTTTGAGAATGGGCTTCTCGACCTGACGAATCATGTGCACAACTACTATCTGTTGAGTTTCGCCATACCGCAGAATGCACCCGACGGTCTACATTCGATATCCGTCAAGATACCGGCGTATCCGAATGCCCTGATCCGTTCGCGGGAGAATTACTGGGCCGGTGAGGTCCATGCGCCGGATACGACAGATGTGAAGTAGCTTTGGCTGGATCGGCAAAAAAGAAGAGGTGCTTTCTTGGAGAAAGCACCTCTTTCTGCTTTGCGGACAACTACGCGCGAACAGGGATGTTGATCTTCTGTCCGACCTGGATCTTATTGGCGTCGGCGATGTTGTTCGCCTTGGCGATCTGCTCGTAGTATTTGGCGTTGCCATAGACGTGCTGCGAGATCTTACTGAGGTTGTCTCCGGCCTGGATGGTATACGGCTGCGTGTCTCCGCCTGTGTTCGTGATCTCGTGCTTCAGATCGGCATAGTTGGGGTCCACCTGCTTGATGGCGTCCCATACGCGATTGAGGACGACCTGCGACGGCACTTCCGCCTTGATGTGAACCTGCTCACCTGCGAGGGAGACGTCGTCCAGCTTCGCTCCGATGTTGGCGAATTGGCCGAGAGTGTCGAGGACGGGCTGGTACTTGCGCTGAAGGGTTCCGAGATCTGCCATGCTGATTCCTTTTCTGGTTCGAGGTTGCGGTTTGCTTACTGACCCGTATATGGATGCGGCAAAGGTTTCCGCAGAGGTACGTCAAAGCTTGCCAGAGTAAAATGTGGTTATGAGCGATTTG
>JAHFTZ010000320.1 GCA_023265355.1 Terriglobus sp. | reverse complement strand
ACCGATCATTTACTCAATGAGTTTCGTGCCTCTCTCCCATTTCGTTCCAACACACACTTCGGCGGCGCTACCACTGGCGCAGGCCCGGCGATCGTCATCCAGAACATTGCCGCCTTCAACGGCACCAGCAATGCCGGCGATCAATATAACGACAAACAGCCCTCCGGTTCCGACAACATCAGCTACATTCACGGCGCACACACCTTCAAGGCTGGCTTCAGCTTCGACCAGCTCCAGAACAAACAGCGCGCCGTTTCGTTCAACCGCTATACCTTCAGCTCCGTAGCCAACTACCTGTTGGCGAAAAATGGAACCAACCCCAAGGCGTATACCCTTTACGAATCGCAGACCGATCGTCTCGGCGTAAATTACGCCTCGATGTTCTACGGCGCTTTTGCGCAGGACACGTGGCAGGTTACACCTCGCCTCGTAGCCGTCTACGGCCTTCGCTACGATCGCTTTCAATCGCCACAGGCGAACCCCAACGCGCCTTATGTCGATTCGCGCAAGTTCAACGTGGCAAATACAAACTTCAGCCCACGCCTTGGGTTTAGCTATCGCTTCACCGACACCACCGTCGTCAAGGTCTCCGCCGGTATCTTCTACCAGCAGACGCCAACGAACGTTTGGTACAACGCTCTGAATCAGGACGGCTCCAACCGTACGTCGGTCTTCTCCTTCGCACCCACGGCGGCCAACGCTCCGCTCTTTCCAAACGTTCCCTCTGCGACAGGCGCGGTGCCGGTGCAGAACGTAACCACCGTCAGCCCCACCTTCAAAAACGAGTACACGTGGAACATCAACGCGCAGGTTGCACAACAGCTTTCCGCGCGCAACTCCTTCACGCTCGGCTACATTCTCTCGAACGGTCGCAACCTCCAGTACATTCACAACATCAACCTGATTGCCTCCGGTGCCACGCTTGCGGACGGACGTCCTATCTTCGGTACAGGCCGCGTCAATCCCACCTTCAATCAGGTCAACCGTGTTGAGTCAGGAGCCAACTCCAGCTTCCATGCTCTCTTCGCCAACTTCACGATGAATCCGACTCGCGGTCTGCAGATCAACGCAAACTACACCTGGTCGCACACCATCACCGATGCGCCCGAAGTCAACACCTTCGAGCAGAGCCTTGCCATCTCCAACACCGTCAACCGCAAGTTCGATCGTGGCAACGCATCCGTCAACCGTCCCAGCGCCTTCAACCTCACCGCTGTTCTGGAACCTGAGTTCAACTTCCAGAATAAGTTCGCCCGTGAGATTGCCAACCACAACCTCCTCGCTATCCTGGCAAATCTCTCCTCTGGCGATCAGGCGAATGTGATTGCATCCCCTGGAACCATCAACGGTGATGCCTCGGCATCTACAGTGAGCCGTCCTGCCTTCGTTGGCCGGAACTCAGTGCGTGGCCCCTCTATCTACCAGGTCGACGCGCGCTATACGCGCACGTTCCCCAAGTTGTTCGACCGCATTGCACCTTCGTTCCTGCTCGAAGCGAACAATGTTTTCAATCACAACAACATCACCGGTCTGGCCATCTCACAGCCGGTCAACCCTGCCACTGGCATCTCCACAGGAGCACGGACCACCACACTCTCCACCGTGCTCGAATCGCGCATCGTGCAGTGGGGAGCCGCTGTACGGTTCTAAGCTGGAAATGTTTTACTTCGAGGGCGATGAAACAAGACGTTTCATCGCCCTTCTGCTCTGCAAGAAGTAAGGTCGCACAAAGTAAGGAATTAGAATGGCCTCCCAGTTTCCCGCACCGATCTATCGCGACACAGTCCTCGCACACGTCTTCGCCGACGCCAAGCGTCTCTTTCTCGACTCCATGATCGAGATCGACTACGCGCACCTGCTCATGCTCTCGCAGCAGAAGATCGTCTCGCGCGAAACCGCCGTGCTCTGCCTGCGCGCGCTCGACTCCCTCGATCTTGCGGCCATTCGATCCACATCCTACGACGGCTCCGTCGAAGACCTCTTCTTTCTCATCGAGCAGAAGCTCGCCGATCTCTGCGGCGCGGACAACGCCGGTCGCATCCACACCGCGCGCTCGCGCAATGACATCGACATGACCATGTATCGCATGGTCCTCCGCAGCCGTCTGCTCGCTACGCTCGATGCCGTTGCCGCGCTCCGCACACGCCTCCTCTCACTAGCCTCTGAACATCGCTCTGCCCTGATGCCCGCCTACACGCACAACCAGCCCGCGCAGCCGACCACGCTCGGCCACTACCTGATGGCCATTCTCGAAATCCTGGAGCGCGACACCGAGCGCCTGCAGGCCGCATTCATCCGCGTAAATCGCAGCCCACTCGGCGCGTGCGCGATCACCACCACGGGCTTCCTCATCGACCGTGCACAGACCATGACGATGCTCGGCTTTCACGGTCTGCAGACAAACTCCTACGGTGCCATCGCCTCCGTTGACTACATCACCGAAAGCTGTTCTGTCCTCGCCGTGACCATGTTGAACCTCGGTCGCTTCGCGCAGGATCTTCTTCTCTGGAGCACCGCCGAGTTCAACTTTCTTCGCCTCTCCGATGGCTATGTGCAGATCTCCAGCATCATGCCGCAGAAGCGCAACCCCGTTCCGCTGGAGCACGTCCGCATCCTCTCCTCGCGCTCGCTCTCCGAAGCACAGTCCACGCTGCAGTCGCTCCACAACACCCCCTTTGCAGACATGAACGATTCGGAAGACTCCTTCCAGCCGCTCGTCGATCTGGCCTTCACCGACGGCCTGCGCGCCCTGCTGTTATTGGAGGGCGCACTCTCCGAAGCCACCTTCAACCTCGACCACATGCGGGCGCGCGCAGCAGGCAGCTTCCTCACCGTGACCGAACTCGCCGACACCCTCGTCCGCGAAACCGGCATCTCCTTCCACCAGGCACACACCTTTGTCGCCGCTGCAGTGAAGTCCGCGAACGGAGTCTTCAGTGCAGAGGGCATGGTCTCCTCCGTTCTCGCGTCGCTCGCGGCTGCAAATGTAAAAGCGCCCGAGGCTTCCGTCCTCTTCCGTGCCCTCGATCCCGAATACTTCGTTGCCATCCGCTCGATCCCGGGTGGGCCTGCTCTCGCAGCACTCTCGCCGGAGATCGCTCGCGCAGAAGCGCAGCTCGCAAGCGACCGCGCATGGATAGCAACACAACGCGAACAGATTCTTTCAGCGCAGCAAAGCATTCGCAAAGCCGCCGACGCCCTTCTGGCCGCACAATAAAGCAGATGGAAACCGGCAAACAAAACGATTCCCTCGTTAGAGGTCTCACGACCGTCTCCGCAACGGGCGCGAACATCATCGACATGGTCGGCGTTGGCCCCTTCATCACGCTTCCCCTCATCCTCACCGCGATGGGCGGACCGCAGGCCATGCTCGGCTGGATTCTCGGCGCTCTACTCTCGCTCTGCGACGGCTGCGTGTGGAGCGAGTTCGGCACAGCATACCCCGAAGCCGGTGGCTCGTATGCCTATCTAAAACATCTCTATGGCGAGAAGAAGCTCGGTCGGACTTTTTCCTTCCTCTACGCCTGGCAGCTTCTCTTCTCCGCTCCTCTCTCCATCGCCAGCGGATGCATCGGCTTCGCGCAGTACGCCTCGTGGTTCATTCCGTCCTCGTCGCACGCATTCTTCAGCACCACGCTCTTTCATATTCCCGTCGTTCTGAGCGGGCAGACATTGATCGCAATGGGCGCGTGCCTGCTGGCGCTCACACTCCTCTATCGTCCCATCGGG
>JAHFTZ010000016.1:5442-13528 GCA_023265355.1 Terriglobus sp. | reverse complement strand
TCGGCTTCGTCTTCCAGCGCTTCAATCTCCTTCCCACGCTCTCCGCTCGGGGCAACATCGAACTCGCGCACGAGATTGCCGCCACAGACAAGCCCTTCGATTCGGCCTACCTCTCTGATCTGACCAAGCTGCTTAAAATCGACGGCCGCCTGCAGCACCGCCCCTCGGAGCTCTCCGGCGGCGAACAGCAACGCGTCGCGATCGCCCGTGCCCTCATCACACGCCCCGCTATCATTCTCGCGGATGAACCCACCGGCAACCTGGACACCGAAAACTCCGACGCTGTCCTCGCCATGCTGCGTCACGCCGCCAGCGAGCTCAACCAGACCGTCCTCATGATCACCCACAACCTGGAGGCTGCGCAGATCGCAGATCGCGTCATTACCATGCGCGACGGACGCGTCCAGCGCATCGTGGCAGGCAAAGCCGCCGATCACATCGAACATACCGTTTACTAGCTGCAGGCATCTTCCCCCTGTGATCGGATATCTCGCGATACAGTAGATCGGTCTCAAAATCCCAGGAGCCTCCATGGCCACCTCGCCCATTCCGATGTCCATGCGCGAAGCCCTCGGCATTCGCTCGATGCGCCGACTCTGGTATGCGCAGATTGTTTCCACCTTCGGAGATTTTCTCGCCCTTTACGCGGTTATCGCCGTGCTCACCTTCGGCCTGCACGCGAACGCGCAACAGATTACCGGCGTACAGATCGCGTACTCCCTTCCCATCGCAGTACTCGGCATTATGGCCGGAGTTTTCGTCGACCGCTGGCCACTCAAACCAACTCTGATCCTCTCGGACGCCATTCGTTCCGGCCTGACCCTTCTTCTACTCTTCGCCACGCATCTGTCGCACTTCTACGTAGTCCTCGCGGCGATCAGCGTCGTGTCCAGCTTTTTTGGTCCTGCGCAGGGAGTCGCTCTCCGATCGGTCGTTCCCCTGCACGGCCTGCGCTCCGCAAATGCGCTGATGCAGCAGGTGATGTTCGTCATGCGTATCCTCGGTCCCGCCCTGGCTGCCGTGCTGGTTGCTTCCTTCGGTGCGCGTAGTTGCTATCTTGTGGATGCCGCCAGCTTCGCGGCCTCCGCCTGTTTCATTGCCACCGTCGCCATCTCCCGTCCGCCTGAGAGCCCGGAGACAACAACGACGCATACAGGGCTCGCTCGCATCCGCCATGACATGCAGCAGGGCTTCAGCTTCATCGTCCATCACGCCGCTCTGCTCTTCGTGATCCTGGCGCTCGCATCGGGCATGTTCGTCCTCGGGTGCTTCGGTCCGCTCATCGCCATCTATGTGCGCGACGTTCTCCACGGGACGAACCGCGCCTTCGGTCTCGCCTCCGCCGCCATCGGAATCGGCATCTTGCTCGGTCTCAATGTGTTGAACGCCTTCGGCAAAAGCCTGCGCGAAACCACGCTCGTCTACTGGGGCCTGAGTGGCATCGCCGCTGGTCTCGTGGTCCTGGTGCTCTTCCCCTATCTCTGGACGACGGTGCTGGGAAATATGTTCATCGGCTTCTCCGTCTCGGGAATCATCGTTCCCGCGCAGACTCTCATCCAGCAGGAGACGCCCCAGCACCTCATGGGCCGCGTCGGTTCCACGGTGATGTCCTCGGTCTTCGCCGCGCAGATCGGCGGTCTGCTGCTCTCGGGAGTCCTCGCGCAGCACACCGGCACTCGGCATGTCTTTGCTCTCTGCGCGATCCTGGTCGTCATCCTCATCGCTGCGGGTAAATTCTTTATGGAGCCCAAGCCCGTAGCGGCGGCGACAAAACTCTGACACACGCTGTGACGGCCGTCACAGCGCTCATGCCGCGATCTACCCGATCCTCAGATATCGGGAGATCGCCGCATGTTCAAAGTTCTGCAATCCTCCACCTGCACCAAGGCCTGCCCCAACTGCCCTAACGTCCGCCGCAACCAGAGCAACTGCGACGGCCACTCTGCCTGCGTCGGCTATGGCACGACCCCCAATTGCCCACCCCTGGTTGTGCTTGCGGTCGTGGAAGCGGCACTGCGTTCGCTCGCTGCGGCTACATTGCCCTCCTTTGGCAGCATGAGCAGCAGCTACAGCTTGAGCGACAACTACAGAACGGCGCGCGCATGAGTACCGCGACAGTCCCAGTTCTTCCGGCGATCACTCCAAAACGCCACTATCTCAACGAAACCCACGGCCTAAAAAGCTGGCTACTCACCGTCGATCACAAACGGATCGCGCTGCTCTACCTTGGTTCGATCTCCTTCTTCTTCCTCATCGGTGGCTTGCTCGCCATGGTCCTCCGCATTCATCTGCTCACGCCTACAGGCGACCTGATGGCAGCGGATACCTACAACAAAGTCTTCACCATGCACGGCATCGTCATGGTGTTCTTCGTTCTGATTCCAGCCGTTCCGGCGATCCTCGGGAACTTCATCCTGCCCATCATGATCGGCGCGAAGGATCTCGCTTTTCCACGTCTCAACCTGCTCTCCTGGTACTGCTACGTCGTTGCAGGAATCCTTCTTCTCTACACCGTCTTGGCAGGTGGAGTCGATACGGGATGGACCTTCACCACACCGCTCTCTACGCGATTCGTGAATACCAACGTCGTCTCCGCAGGCCTGGCCGCCTTCGTCGCAGGCTTCTCGTCCATCTTCACCGGTCTGAACTTTATCGTTACCATCCACCGTATGCGCGCACCAGGCATGACCTGGTTCCGCATGCCCCTCTTCCTCTGGTCCAACTACGCCGCTTCGATCATCATGGTCCTCGGCACTCCAGTCGTCGCGGTCACCATCGTCCTCGTCGCCGTGGAGCGTCTCTTTCACTTCGGCTTCTTCGATCCCGCCATGGGCGGCGATCCGCTCCTCTTCCAGCATCTGTTCTGGTTCTACTCACACCCCGCCGTCTACGTCATGCTTCTTCCCGCCATGGGAGTTATCTCGGAGCTCGTCAGTGCCTTCACTCGCAAACGTGTCTTTGGGTACACCGCTGTCGCCTTCTCCTCCATCGCCATCGCCGCTTTCAGCTTCTTCGTCTGGGCGCACCATATGTTCATCATGGGCATCTCTAATTACTCTGCGCTGGTCTTCTCGCTGCTCACGATGCTCGTCGCCGTTCCCTCTGCGATCAAGGTCTTCAACTGGACGTTCACTCTCTACAAGGGATCGATCTCGTTCAACACTCCCATGATCTATGTCCTCTGCTTCATCGGTCTCTTCGTCATCGGAGGTTGCACCGGCGTCTTCCTCGGCACGCTGGGCATGAACATTTCGCTCACCGAGACGTACTTCATCGTGGCCCACTTCCACTTCGTCATGGTCGGCTCCGTCATCATGGCGTACCTCGGAGGCCTGCACTTCTGGTGGCCCAAGATCACTGGCCGCATGTATCCCGAAGCTCCTGCCAAGGTCGCAGCCATCTGCATCTTCGTCGGATTCTTCATCACCTTTGGACCGCAGTTTATGCTCGGCTATCTTGGCATGCCGCGCCGCTACGCCACGTATCCCAAAGAGTTCCAGGTGCTCAATGTCATGTCGACCGCAGGCGCGACCGTGATGGCCTTCGGCTACTTCATCACCGCTGCTTATCTCCTGTGGAGCCTGCGCTACGGGCCCATTGCCACATCGAATCCATGGAACGCCGCCGGCCTCGAGTGGACGATCTCTTCCCCACCACCCACCGAAAACTTCAGCACGACGCCGATCATCACAACGGAGGCTTATCCTTACGACGTGATCGATGGCACAACCACGCCGCATAAAGTCACAGCATAGCCACGCGCTTGTCATCCCGTAACGAAGTGAAGGGATCTGCTTCTAGCCCACTCGCGTATCAGGAGAACATCTGCTCCATGCCAGCCTCATCCTCTATCACAATCGTCGATCCATGGATCGTAATCAGCCCATCGTTCTTGAACTTCGTGAGCATACGCGTCGTCGTCTCGCGCGAGATACCGGCCATGCTCGCCAGTTCCTCGTGCGTCAGAGGCATGACAAACTTCAACTGCGTCTTGCTGAGAGAAGCCCTGTGCGCCCACTCCAGCAGAACGCTCGCCAGCTTCCCAGCAGCGCTTCCGGAGAGCGCCAACCGCCGCGCGCTCATCACCGTGGTGCGATACTCCTCCGCCAAAGATCGCGCGGAGTTCTCACCCACCTCACTGAACTGCTTCATGAACTCGAAGAAATCCGCGCGCGCCATCCACTTCAACTGGCACGGCTCGATCGCCACCGCAGACGCCTCATACTGCTTGTGTCGCAAGGCCGCAGCCAGCCCCAACACGTCGCCAGGAGCCGCGATGCGCAGAATGAGGAGGCGTCCATCCTTGCTCGTGACGGTCAGCTTCACCTGGCCTTTGCAGACGATGAAGACTTTGTCTGGATCGAAGCCTTCGCGGAAGATCTGCGTTCCCTGCGGCACTTCCACGTGCTCGCCCAGATCTTCCAACGTCCGCAGAGCATCGTCTTCCAGCGTGCAGAAACAGTCTCCCCCACGGACCGCGCACTCCAGACAGCTTCGTGAAATCGCACGCGGCATGGCAGACCCTCTACCTCAAGTATCCACTACGCGAAAACTCCAGCGCTACCAAAGCACTCCGCGCACTGCGGTTTCGGGCGCAGGGAGATTTTCTTCACCCAGAACCTGCCGCAGGTTGATGTCGATCGTGCGTGAGATCGATGTGAGAGGAATGTCGTAGATGGTGTTGTCGAATGGGTCTTCCATGTCGCGCCCAATCTTGTCCAAAGCGAGGAAGATGAAGCCGACCATCGTTGATCCCAGGGGCGTGTACCACTGCATATTGAGGACCAGGGTGAGCGGCAGCACCAGGCAGTAAATCTCGACAAATAACTTCGGGAAGTAGTCATACTGCTTCGGCATCGGCGTGTTTTTAATGCGCTCGCTTCCGCCCTGCGCATCCGCGAGATCATCCAGATTCGTATTCATCAGCGACCACTGCAGATCGTTGATCCATCCCCGCTGCAGGCACTCCTGCATCATGTGTCCCATCTGCACCTGCAGGGCAAGCGGGATATTCTTCTCGTACTGAAGCGCCGAAATCTCCTCTTCACGCAGCAGCGACGAGATATCCTCCCACGGCGCAAGACCGCGCAGATGCTGCCTTAAGGCATGAACATAAGCAATCTGATGATGCACCAGGCGCACCTGCATCTCACGCACCTCCTGCTGTTCGGAGGGCTCCCGAGAAGCCACGCTGGAAACTGCAAGACGCGCCCAGCTGCGCGAATTGTTTACGATCACACCCCACAACTTGCGCGCCTCCCACCAACGGTCATACGCCGAGTTGTTACGGAAGCCCAGGATCAAACCGATCGCGGAACCGAAGAGCGCGAGCGGCACGTGCGGAAAGGCCACCCAGTCCCAGTGCATCACCTTGTAGGCCACAACGATGGCGAGGTCGTATCCGAAGAGCACAAGCAAAGGTCTGCCGACGTACTCCACCATTCTGCGAATCTGCGGGGAACGAGGAACGATCATGGATCGAAGGTACTCCGTCTCTTGGATCTGGATTTAGAACGTAACGCGCGCCGAAAAGATCGGCATGTGGTCGTGCAAGTGAAAATGCGTTGTCGCAAACTGCATCCCCGCACCGACAGAGATCCCGGTACGGCTCTCTGGATCTTCAGGTTTAAATTTGATTTTGCCAAACATGAACCCCGGCAAAATGTGGTTCTGCACCCGCCCATCATTCGCTCCGCCCTGGTAAAAGGTCGTGGTGTTCTCGATCTCAGGCCAGAAATATTTTCCGAGATGCAGCTGTCCCAGCGTGTGCCAGGTCACATGCCTCCCCAACCTACCGGTGTTTCCCGTCGGTAGATTAATGGATGCCACGGTCTGCACGTCAAATCGGCCCCAACCTTTGCCGATCGCGATGTTCGGTGTGATCACGGCATGGCTCGCACCGTTGCTGTAGCTTCCGGTTGGAAGAGACGTCGCGAGACCCACGAGGACACTGTAATTCCCTTTCTTTTCATTTGCTGTAAAAAGACGATACTTTACGCCAAAAGCGAAATCACCTGCACCATCCCCGGTTCCGCTGGAGCGCTGATAATATGCGGGAAAATTGATGTCGATCTGGGTGTTCGGAAGCGGGATAAAGTTCAGCCCCTTCGCTCCCCCGTAGTTCCAGGTCTTTACTCCGGTGTTACTCACCTGGCGCGTAAAGTCCAGGCGGATCGACTGAATCAGACCGCTGTAGGGAGCGAAAAGTGGCACAGCCCATCCCGGCTGCTTCGATTGTGTGGCCGTCGCACGGCGCTCAAAGCCGGCAAGAAATCCTTCTTTATCATCCATTTCGGCAGCAAAAACATCCGGCCCGGCGCACAAACCGAGGCAAGCCACACACAAAATACCCATCGCGCGAATCGAAGCCATAGCTCATTCTGCGCAAACTTTCGTAAACCCCGCAAGTCCAACCCTCTGAACTTATTCATACGCACGAAGCGAAACTGTGGCATTCTCGAAGAGCATGGCAAAGACTCTACATCTCGGACGCATCTTCGTGCTGCTGGCCGTAGGTCTGGGGCTCAACACTCTGAGCTATCTCGTCGCGCACGGGCACCATGCTTCCAGATATTCGCGCTCGAACTACGAGCACCTTCCGCCGCACGGGTCACATCGACCCACAGGACGCGGTACACGTTCGCAGCGGCTGAGCGTTTCTGAACACGGCACCTCGGATCACTTCGAAGCAAGCAGCGTCGCTCCGCGATCCAAGTCCACACATCCGATCACGGACATGCACGCCGACGCCCTGCTCCCCGCAGGATTGGTGCTGCAGAACAATCTGACCTCGGAACCACTCGCTGCCGTCAGCGTCGTTGCTCTCGGTTCGGCTCCGCGCGCCCCGGGAAACTCCCGCGGCCCTCCACGCTCCTAGTTCTTCCTCCAGCAAAATCTGGCGTGTAATCTGCCCGGCTTCGCCCGAAGCATGGCTGCACGTGTACCCAGAACCATTTGCAGGTCGCGTCGACCCTCGTCGGTCCGCACCAGGAGAACGAAACATGCAGCGTCTACTAGAGGGATATTCCCGTTTTCGCACTGAAGTTTTTCCGCACCACTCCTCGCTCTTTCAGCAACTCGCCCATGGCCAGAAGCCTGAAGTCGCACTCATCACCTGCTCCGACTCCCGCGTCATGCCGGAGATGATCTTCCAATGCGAACCCGGACAGATCTTTCCCATCCGCAACGCCGGAAACCTCGTTCCACCTCCCAGAGAATCCCAGAGTGGCGTTGCTGCCAGCGTGGAGTACGCCGTGCGCGCACTCCAGGTCGCAGACATCGTCGTCATCGGCCACTCAGGCTGCGGCGCGATGCGAGAGATCCTGGAACGCGCGCACGTCAAGGATCTTCCTCTCGTTCATTCCTGGCTGCAGCACGCAGGCCCGTCCGCGAAGTGGCTTTCGACGACGTTTCAGGACGTTGAAATCTCGAACGATAAAAAGCTTTCGCTTCTCACGCAGGCTAACGTGATGACGCAGCTCGGTCATCTCGCGCAGCACGCCAGCGTTGCAGAAGGAATGCTCAAGGGAACGCTTCGCCTCCACGGCTGGGTCTACGACATCGCCACCGGCGACATTCTCGCCCTGGACAACGAGAGCGGCTCTTTCAAGCCGCTCGATCTAGATCTCCAACAGAACGAACTCAAAATCGCTTAACCCTCTCCCCTCAGAGCAAGGAAACTGAAATGATCACCGAAATTCGAACCCCTAAAACACGGGTCAGTCAGATGGAAGCGAAGAATACCTGGGTCAAGGATATCTCTGCTTCCCTCGTCGTTTTTCTGGTGGCACTTCCCCTCTGCATGGGCATCGCTGTCGCCTCCGGCATGCCACCGGCGCGCGGTCTTGTCACCGGCATCATCGGAGGCATTGTCGTTGGCTTGTTTTCCGGTTCACCCCTGCAGGTCAGCGGCCCAGCCGCTGGCCTGGCAGTTCTGGTCTTTGAACTCGTTCAGGATCATGGCATTAACGCACTCGGTCCAATCCTCATCCTCGGCGGCGCGATGCAGCTCGCCGCAGGCCTGTTGAAGATCGGCCGATGGTTCCGCGCCATCTCACCCGAAGTCGTTCACGGCATGCTCGCGGGC
>JAHFTZ010000016.1:934-5432 GCA_023265355.1 Terriglobus sp. | reverse complement strand
AAAGGCCAACGGCCCGGCGAACATTTATGCCATGGGTGAGGCCATCTTCGGTGGCGTCTTTCCTCTCAACGGAAGCCGCGAAGAGCTTGCCTTCCTCGTTGGCCTCGTCACGCTCGTCGTGATGCTCCTTTGGAACCGCTTTCGTCCAGAGAAACTCAAGCTCATCCCCGCAGCATTGCTCGGTATCGGCGCGGGCACAGCCGTTGCACAGTTCATGCACCTCGACATCAATCGCATCAAAGTGCCTGCCTCTCTGGGCGACATGGTCAGTTACACCACCTTCGCCAGCTTCAGTACGATCGGCTGGGGCAGCATGCTGGGTACCGCCGCAGCGCTCGCCTTCATTGCCAGTGCGGAGACACTCCTCTCCGCCGCGGCCGTCGATCAGATGCAGGCCAAGGTTCGCGCGGATTACGACAAAGAACTCAGCGCACAGGGCATCGGAAATATGCTGTGCGGATTTCTCGGCGCTTTACCAATGACCGGCGTCATCGTGCGCAGCTCCGCCAACGTGCAGGCTGGAGCGGAGACGCGCAAGTCCACGATCCTTCACGGCGTATGGCTCCTCGTCTCCGTCGTCTTTCTCGCGGGCGTTCTTCGTTTGATTCCGATGGCCTCGCTCGGCGCGGTCCTTGTGATCACCGGCATCAAGCTGGTTAAGCCGAAGGACATTATTCACCTTCGCCGCTTTGGCTGGGCACCGGTGATCGTCTACATGCTCTCGATGATCACCATCGTCGCAACCAATCTCCTCACCGGCGTTCTTCTGGGAATAGGCCTCTCGCTGCTTTGGACTCTCTGGAAGCTCACACATCTTCAGGCCGAAGTGATCGAGCCCTCCGACAAGACGGTCATCCACTTCTCCGGGGTCGCTACCTTCCTTGCCATTCCGAAGATCTCTCAGACGCTCGATCAAGTCCGCCCCGGGGTTCCCGTTCACATCCATGCCGTTGGTCTGCGTTATGTCGATCACGCCTGCATCGAGATCATCGAAGCGTGGGTCGAACGCTGGCGAGACCAGGGCCACGTCGTCCACATTGAGTTAGAGCAGCTTCACCGGCGCTATCAGGCACCGGTCTCCGAGTCTATCAGTTAGCCAAAACAACGGCACCCCATGCCTCTCGGATGAGGCATGGGGTTATTTTTGTAGTGATGATTTTTTGTGCAATGGCGCCATGCGCCCCGCAGCGTAGATCTAATGCCCCGAACTCACCGGCACAAACTTATTTGAGACCTCGTCATAGATCTTTACCTCACCGTGCTCGATGTCATAAACCCAGCCCGACACCGTCAGTGTTCCCTTCGCCAGCCCACCCGCAATCGAAGGATGCGTTCTCAGATGATTTAACTGCAGCAAGACATTCTGCTCTGTTAGCGAGTGCACGAGAGCCTCTGGCTCGGCATCGTCCCCGGCCAGACTCTGCGTCACCGTTAAGGCCGCCGCAGCATTGCGCAGCCAACTCTTAACAGTCGGCATGCTTTCGAGTGCGCTCGCGGAACCAAGCAGACCCTTCATCGCTCCACAGTCGGAATGACCGCAGACCACCGCATGCTGCACACCGAGAGCTTCGACGGCATACTCAATCACGGCACTGACACCTCCCAGCATCTCTCCGTAAGCGGGGACCATGTTGCCCACGTTGCGCGTCACGAAGATCTCACCGGGCACGCTACTGGTAATCGCCTCTGGATCGATGCGGGAGTCGGCGCAGGTAATGAGAAGCGTATGCGGCTTTTGTGGCGTCGTAGCCGCGACACGATAGGCCTCAGCCCTCTTCGGATAGACCTCCGTTTGAAATTTACGGATGCCATCCTTCAACTGCTCGAGCACTGCTTTCATAGTTGCCTCCGGGAACAAAGAATTGGATGCCAAAATTCGCCATGTGGCTGCTCTTCAGACTCTATCGCGCTCCTACTCCTCCTGTGTTTCCCCGTGAATAAAAAATGGCGGCCGGGGTGATAACCGGCCGCCATCTATTTCTATCTGGGGTGCTCTCCTAGAAGCGAACGAAGACACCCGCCGCCGGAGACGACTGGTGAACCCAGGTGTTCGAACGGAGCGAATCGTTATAAAAGTCCGGTGCTTTATAGAGCAGCGCACGCTGTTCAAGGCGGAAACCGACATTCGGCGAGCGCTTCGGGATGTAGTCGAAGCCCACTTCATACATGCCTGCACCGCGCCACTGGTTCTGCCCATTGCCGCTCGGAGCAAAGTCCGTCGCACCGCCGCCGACGACCACAAACGGCTGGATGCCGTAGAACGTCTTCACATGCAGGACATATCCAAGCGTCGCCTCGTGCTGATAGTTATTAATGGTCTGCTTCGTACCCTGGACCTGGTAACGCTGGTTGTCATGATTGAAACCGTAGTTTGCTTCCAGACCAAGCCAGGACTTCGGGGCCGCGCGGAGTGTCACGAGCAATCCCACTCCCTCCGTCGGCTGCGGCGTCACGCTGTTCTCATTCGAGATCGGTGTCACATAACGTCCTGTTGCACTGGCGCCCGCTTCTAATCCGCGGATCTTGTAGAACTGCGCTTGGGCGCAGGTCGTTCCGGCAACCGCTGCGAAGGCAGCGGCTAGTACTATCAGCCTCTTTTTCATTCTGAATTACTCCTTCTTCTGTTACCCGCGTTCCGTGAGTCGCGGCAAAACATCCCACTTCATGAGGAGCACGGTCACCTCTCCTCATAACAACGTTCCTCAAGTTTAGATTCACCGGGCTGTAACAATCGGCATGACCCGAGGCGTCATAACAAGCCGTCGATTCGGTTGCTTAAAGATCGAATTTCTTCAAGGACTGAACCATACCAGTCAACGTGTCTCAATCTATCGAAGGCCTGTGAAGTAGTCCGTGACGATTGGCGTCCCCAACTATATTTCCATGTACTTCGGTAGCGGCGTGGCTACGCGGTCGCTACTTGCATTCTTCGCCAGACCCTAAACTCGTAAACCAGGCCCACCGTAAGGCGTGCCGGCGATACCTCCATCGACAAGAAGCTCAATCCCGTCCAAACCATTTTGAATATGATTTCAGGTGCTCTATCGCGCCTGAAGCAACAGGCTGCAAGCCAGCAGAATTGGTACAAAACGGGTCGTCACAATTGCATCGCTCGATTCTTCTTCACTTGAAATGTCTTTATAGAGACACGACCCGTTCGAAATTATTCCCAAGTGCTCGTCGAGACGCTTCAGCAAATATCACGTCATATTGAGACTTCTAAAAATCTTTACCGACGCTCCAATCCAACACTCCTTGTCACTCCGTACCTACTGCACAAGGGAGGCCACTCCAAATGGCTTATGAAGAACGCACTGCTGCTCCCACCGCGGAACAGAAAGCAAACCATCACATCAACATCGCCCGCTCTCTGAACCGCCGCAACTTCATGGCTGGCCTCGGTATCACCAGCGCCGCGATTGCCGGAGCTGGCCTTCTGACCGGCTGCAGCGACAACGCAGCAATGACGGTCGTCAAGGCTGCAGGCCCTTCCGAAGCAGATGTCCTCAACTTCGCTCTCAACCTGGAATACTTTGAAGCGACACTGTATTCGTATCTCGTCACCGGCGCAGACATTCCTTCCGCCTCGACCGGCGGCACAGGAACCGTCACAGGCGCACCGGCAAAGCTCGCTGGCCTTCCCCCGCTCATTGCCGATCTGCTCGCCGAGGTTTACTTCGACGAAATCAGCCACGTGAATGATCTTCGTTCCGCTCTGGGCTCTGCAGCCGTGAGCCGCCCCAATCTCAATCTCTCTGCCGTTACGGCGACCAACTATCTCTCACTCGCACGTCTGATTGAAGATGTCGGCGTTACCGCCTATGCAGGTGCTGTCACGCTTCTTCCTACCGCTGCGAACATTCAGGCGGCTGCTCAGATCCTCGCCGTGGAAGCCTTCCATGCTGGCGCCATCCGTCTCCTCGCCATTCAGAACGGCGCAGCGTACTCCGGCACGACTCCGGACAACTACGACATCAAGCCTGCCGACGCTGGCGCGACACTTGCCGCTGCTGGCCCAACGACCGCAAACGGTGGATTCTTCGCCACCGCAGGAGCTTCGGGCGCAACCACGGCACAGACCGGAACCTTTCCCGGCTTCGCTTATCAGCGCACTACTTCCCAGGTCCTTGCCATCGTATATGGAAGTGCAACGGCCGGAACCACGTCTGGCGGATTCTTTCCCGCTGGTCTCAACGGCAATATCAAGACCGTATAAAACAAAGCATTCTCCATCGAGGCGGCCCACAACGGGCCGCCTTCTTTTGTTTGCATCTCCACTCTGTAAGCCGGACATCTAACATCGCTATATGGCTCGCACAGAATCGAACTCCGAACTTCCCCTCGACACCATCGCCCCCAACTTTGAACTCCTCGACGTTCGTTCGAACAAGAAGCTCTCCCGTGACGACATCTTCGCTTCGCACCCGCAGGGATGTCCGCGCCTTGGTCTCCTTGTCCTCTTCGCGAGCGTCCACTGCCCCTTCGTGAAACACGTGGA
>JAHFTZ010000016.1:0-924 GCA_023265355.1 Terriglobus sp. | reverse complement strand
TGGAAGACCAACTCGTTCACATCGGTCGCGACTTCAACGGCCTCGCCGGAGAAGGTCCGCTCGCCATCGTTGCCATCAACTCAAACGACATTGAAGCCTACCCTCAGGATGCTCCCGAATTCATGAGCCTCCAGGCTGAGCGCTGCGGCTGGAGCTTCCCCTATCTCGTCGATCCGTCGCAGGAAGTCGCGCGCGCCTATCATGCCGCCTGCACGCCGGACGTCTATCTCTTCGATCGCGAACTCAAGCTCGCCTACCACGGACAGATCGACGGCACACGCCCCAACAAGTACGCCGACATCTCCGACGGCAAACCCTCGGACGCCGCCGATCTCCGCTTCGCGATCCAGAACATGTTCGCCCGCCAGCCTCCACTCGAAAACCAAATCCCTGCCCTCGGCTGCAACATCAAGTGGCGCGAAAGCTAAGCGGATTCGAAACAAAGAATGGGAGGAGAGCAACCCGCCGCTCACCTCCCCATCCAAACACCCGCTGACCACTGACTTACAATCCCCACATGGACTGGCGCTCAAAACTTCTTCACCCCGATGCACCTCCCGCTGGATTCAACGCCCTCGCGCCCGGCACCCACCGCGCCAGCACAACCGTCTTTCCCGACCTCGCCGCGACAGCCGACGCGACCTGGCAGAAGCCCTATACCTACGGCCTTTACGGCACACCCACGACCCTCGATCTCTCCCAGCGCATCGCTACCATGACCGGCGGCAGCCACACCTTCATCGTCCCCAGCGGGCAGGCCGGCATCGCCCTTATCAATCTCGCGCTGCTGCGTCCAGGCGATCACGTCCTCATCCCAGACAACATCTATGGGACGCATCGCGATCTCATGCGCCAGCTCATCACTCAGCTCCACATCGAAGCCACCTTCTATAACCCGCTCGGCACGCTCTCCGCGCATCTTCG
>JAHFTZ010000319.1:623-3738 GCA_023265355.1 Terriglobus sp. | reverse complement strand
TGCCTCAAGCAACGCTGCCTGGGTTCCCGCTGCCGTAGCCACAGCCTGATCGAACTGCTGCTTCGAGATCACGTCTTTCTCCACGAGTGGTGTGTAACGCTCCACGTCGAGCGCAGCCTTGGTGGCATTCGCCTGCGCCTGCGCAACGCGCGCCTGTGCTGCGGCAACCTGCTTCAGAGCTTGCGCCACGCCAGCCTGGGCAGATGCCACATCGGAGCCGGTCGTGGAGGTCTGAGTCTGCGTCTGAGTCGCTGTGATCGGCACATTCGAACTTGCCTCGACATAGCTCGCCTTGGCGTTTGCCAACTGGGCCTCCGCCTGCTCCAGCGCAACCTGATAATCGCGAGGATCAATCTCGGCGATCACATCGCCAGCCTTGACCTCCTGGTTATCGGTAACATTCACCTTGATCACCTGCCCAGAGACACGCGCGGAGACGGCATAGAGATCGCCATCGACCTGGGCATCGTCGGTGTTCTCCGTAAAGGTCGACCTCCAGTAAAAGAAGAGTGCGACCAGGACGAGCAGCAGAACCACGCCGAAGATAATGAATTTGCGGCGCGCCTTCTTCTCGGGCGTCTCAGGAGGCGAAGACGCTGCGTTATTTCCGGCCTGTTTGTCGTCGGTTGCCGGTTGTTGATTCTGCTGATCGGGCTCTGCCACGGTCATTTTCCTCCCAGATAAGTCTTGTAACTGCTGTCGGCGATGCCCAATGCACGCGCGAGAGAAAGCTTCGCGATGTTGTGCTGGTACAGCGCACTAATGTATTGGTCATTTGCCTGTGAGGTCTGCGCCTGTGCCTGCGAGACAGCCAGATTGTCCGAGACGCCCGCGCGGAAACGGTCCTGCGACTCTCGCAGAGCCTCATTGGCAAGATCGACATTCGACTTCGTGGCGTCAACGAGCTTGGCCGCAGCCTCGATGTCGAGGATCGCGTCACGAACGTCTGCGTTTACCTGCTGCGCCCGATCGGACAGTCTGGCCTTGGCCTGCTCTTGGGCGGCCTCGGCCACTAGAATATCGCCTCGCGTTTTGGCAATTTGCAGAATCGGAGCGGTAATTGCGCCAGTCGCCGTGTAGGTGCTGTGCGAATGACCTGGCGTAGTTCCAAGATCTCCAAAGTCACCGGAAAAGTGTGCCTCGGGAAGCTGCTGCGCCCACGCGGCAGTCCTCTGAGAGTCGGCCGACTTCAGTTGTTCAGCAGACGCCTTCAAATCCTTACGAGCGTCCAGGGCCTGTGCGTAGGCCGCAGTGGGGTCGACGTGATCCAGGGCCGCATAGGGAACCAGATCCGTCGTGCGAAACTCCTGATCGAGCGGCAGACCGATGACGCGAGCAAGGGCCAGCTTGTCCTTCGACAGATTGTTCTGCGCTGAGATCAATTGCTGTTGCTGATTCTGATAGTCCACCTGCGCACGCAGCACATCGAGCTTCGGGCTCGTGCCAGCGTTGTGCGCCGCAGTCGCCTGGTCCAGAGAGACCTTGGAGCTGTTCAACTCGCCCTGTACTGCTTCGATACGAGAGAGATCTGCGATACAAAGCAGATAAGCATTACCCACGGTCACGACTACGAGATTGCGGGCATCCTCTGCAGTGAGCTTGGCCGCCTGAAAATTGTGCTTCGACGCAATGTAACGTTCGATGGAGGGAACGTTGACCAGCGACTGTGACAGGGACGCGCGAAAGTCAAAGACCTGGAAGGGTCCGACGATGGGATTGAAACCAGGAAAGTTCAGACCGTACGCCGCAAGATTGATCTGTTGCACTGTATAGCTGGCGCTTCCTGTCACCGTAGGCAAAAGAGATTGAAGGCTCTGCAACCGCTGACCGGACGCCGTCTTCTCAGAAGTTCCCTGCAGGATGATACCGAGGTTGGTGCGTAGACCGCGCGCCATGGCGTCATCGAGCGAAAGATCCAGAACAGTCCCGGTGGATTTACCCTCAATGAGTGAACCGCGATAATCCCCCTGGCCAGCCTGCTGCGGCGGAGTGGACGACGTCTGTGTATTTAGCGTGGAAAGAGTCTGTTGAGCCGCTGCAACGGTTGCAGGTCCGGTCGCCTCATTGGAGGAAGTTCCCTTGGATCCGCCTAGTTGGGCTACAGAGATGGATGTTCCAAGACACACTAATCCAACCAGAGTCAGCCCTCGCGACCCAATGGATTTTACTTTTTCCATAGTCTTCAATCGTAATTCCCGCCACCCTGTCGTTTCCTATCAGATGCAGAGATGCTGTGTGCGCGATGCAGAATATTTTCACAATCGTCTCATGACGATCTCTCTTTTTAGAGAAGAATTCAACCGTAGAATCAGAGAGATGAACGTTCTTGGGAAGGAAATCAAGTGAGTCAGGACATTAAAGTAGGGATCGCCGGTTTTGGTCTGGCAGGCAGAGTTTTTCATGCGCCGTTCGTCTCGGCAGTGCCGGGACTCGGGCTTTCCGGTTTTTTTCAGCGCTCAGGAGATACGGCTCAGGCCGCCTATCCCTCGGCGCACATCGTTCGCTCGCTCGAAGAACTTCTCCGCAGCGACATCGACCTCGTCGTCGTGGCCACGCCCAATGCGACCCACTTTGAGTTCGCGAAGGCCGCTCTTCTGGCAGGCAAGCACGTGGTCGTGGATAAGCCGGTCACAGGCAACAGCGCAGAAGCCGCAGAATTAACTGCTCTCGCCCTTTCCAGAGGACTTGTCTTCGCTCCTTTCCATAATCGCCGATGGGATGGCGACTTCCTCACGGTGAAGAAGCTCATCGACGGGGGCAGCGTGGGCCGAGTCTCCAGCCTGGAGTCACACTTTGATCGCTTTCGCCCCATACAACGGGCAGGCACATGGAAAGAAGAGGCGGGCGACACGCACAGCCTTCTGATGGATCTTGGGCCCCACCTGATCGATCAGGCTCTCGCTCTCTTGGGCAGACCCGATTCTGTGTGGGGCTCCTCGCGTTCGGACCGTGATGTGACGGCCATTCAGGACGCCTTCGATATTTCGCTGCGATATACGGTGAACGGCAGACCTTTAAGTGTTTGGCTGCGCTCCACCATGCTGGCAGCGGACCCTTCGCCCCGCTTCCTCGTCCATGGCACGAAGGGCAGCTTCAAAAAAATGGGCGTAGACCC
>JAHFTZ010000319.1:0-613 GCA_023265355.1 Terriglobus sp. | reverse complement strand
CACAGGAGCCCGCGATCGTTGGCGGAGCGAAGGTCCCGGCTATGGAAGATAAGAGTTGGTTACAGGAAGCGGAGAGCGCGTGGGGGACCCTCACGCTCGCACCCAATCCTGCGGAACCGGCAAAGCTCGAACGAATGCAGGTTAGAACAGAGCGCGGCGACTATCGAGACTTCTACGCCAACGTCCGCGATGCCATTCTCGGTGCTGCTCCCCTTGCGGTTACGGGGCAGGATGCTGTACGCACGATGCGCATCATCGAAATGGTGCTCGAAAGCAGCCGCACGGGAGCCAGCATTCAGCCTGAGGCCGCGACATGGTAAAGCCGGTCCAAGGGGAGATTAGGGTTGGCGTCGTTGGATACGGCCTCGCTGGGCGCGTCTTCCACACACCCTTCGTTGCGGCGGTTCCGGGGCTTGTTCTGAGCGGAATCGTCCAGCGTTCCGGCGATTCCGCAGCCCGCGCATGGCCCGATGCCACGATTTTTCGCAGCTTCGAGGATCTTCTCGCAAGCGATGTCGATCTCATCGTGATTGCAACACCCAATGCAACGCACGCGCCCATGGCGATGCAGGCCCTTCGACGCGGAAAGCACGTCGTCGTGGACAAGCCCATG
>JAHFTZ010000318.1:847-3745 GCA_023265355.1 Terriglobus sp. | reverse complement strand
GATGGTGGAGATCGTTCCGCCGAAGGGCATCGACGCCAGCCGCGAGCTGGAGGGTGCACGGATGCTGCACGCGATGGGTGTGCACGCGATCAATGTTCCGGACTCCCCGCGGGCTTCGGCGCGCATGAGTGCGGGTGCGCTCTGTATCCAGATTCAACAGAAAATCGGCGTGGAGGTCGTCCTGCATTCGACGTGCAGAGACCGCAACCTGCTCGGTCTGCAGAGCGACCTTCTTGGCGCCGCTTCGCTGGGGCTGAAAAATATGCTCTGCCTCACCGGCGATCCGCCGAAGATGGGAACGTATCCCGACGCCACCGCCGTTTTCGATGTCGACGCGATCGGGCAGCTTGCCATGGCGCGGGAGATGAATCGCGGCTTCGATATCGGCGGCAACTCCATCGGTGCGTCCACGAACTTTGTCCTGGCCTGCGCGGCGAATCCGGGACTGCCGGACATGGATGCGGAGGTGCGTCGGTTCGCCGCAAAGGTAGAGGCGGGTGCGGAGCTTGCGATCACGCAGCCTGTCTTCGATCTGCGTCTGCTGGAGGATTTTCTGCGGAGGATCGAGCAGTTCCGCATCCCTGTGATCGCAGGCATCTGGCCCCTGACGAGTGTGCGCAACGCGGAATTCATGCGCAACGATCTGAAGGTCAGCGTGCCGGAATCGATCATGACCCGGATGGCTGCCTGCGATACGCCCGAGCGTGCTCGCCATGAAGGTATCTTGATTGCGCAGGAGATGTTGCGCGAGGCGCAGCCGCAGGTGCAGGGTGTTCAGGTAAGTGCGCCCTTTGGCAAGTATGAAGCGGCGGCGAAGGTATTGGACGGATTTCTAAGTGGAGGCGGCAATGGCGACGTTTGAAGAGCAGTTGAAGGCACTGGAGAACGTAGTCGAGCGGCTGGAACGCGGAGATCTTCCCTTGGAAGAGTCACTGAAGCTGTTTGAGCAGGGCGTGGATCTCTCGGACGGATGCAAGAAGGAGCTTGAAGCCGCAGAAGGTCGTGTGCAGGTCCTCTTGCAGAATCGCAATGGGACCCGCAGGGTTGAAGATCTGGATCTCGACGCTTAGTCTGCGGACTTAGTTTGCTGAGTTGGGTTACCGGTCGCGCGAGGTAACAAAGCCGGGAACCCAGAGCAGGGCGCGCTTTGCCTCCGATTCGGGAAGGTCAGTAAGGCACTGGCGGGCGACCTCCGCATAGGCGCGCGCGGCGTCCATGGCATAGTCCAGCGAACCGTGGTGCTTCAGGATCGCGAGGATCGTCTTGTGCGGAACGCGGCTGAAGCTGCGGTCGGCGAGGACGGTGCGAATGGCTTCGCGTTCTTCTCCTGTGCCGCGCTCGAGCGCGTGAATCACCGCAAGCGTGGCTTTGCCTTCGCGAAGATCGCTTGCGACCGGCTTGCCCAGTGTGGATTCTTCGGAGGTCAGGTCAAGAACATCGTCCACGATCTGAAAGGCGAGGCCGAGGTTGCGGCCGTATTCGCCAAGCTGCTCTTCGATCGCTTTGGGGGCGTCGGCAATCGCCGCGCCAAGCTGCATGGAGACGCGGAAGAGAGAGGCCGTCTTGCGAAAGATGAGGTCGAAGTACTCTTCCTCATTGATGAGGCGACCCAGCTTCTGGATCTGGAGAAGCTCGCCCTCGACCATCTGCTGCGTGAGCGAGATGAGCAGATCGAGCACGTGGAAGTTGCGCTCTTCCATCGCCACCTGGAAGCTCTGCATGTAGAGCCAGTCCCCGGCGAGGACGCACTTGGAGTTTCCCCACGCCGTGTTGGCCGAAGGACGGCCGCGGCGAGTGTCTGCGCCGTCGATGATGTCGTCGTGCACGAGCGTCGCCGTATGCAACATCTCCACGACGGCTCCCAGGCGGATGCGGGATTCGCCTCGAAAGTGCAGCGCCTTTGCGGAGAGCAGCAGAAGCAGGGGGCGAATGCGCTTGCCTCCGCCAGCGAGCAGGTAGTCTGCGATCTCCGTAATGACGCGGACTTCGGACGAAGACTGCCGCGCGAACTCGCGCTCGACGGCAGCGAGATCGTCGCGCAGGAGGTCGAAGACACCTTTTGCATCCGCGATGGAGGAGAGCTTCACGTGTGTCCTAAGAGGGTATCAGTTAGGAGGAGCGATAGTTGGTGAACTGGAGGTCCAGGCCGATGTCCTGCTTCTTAAGGAGCGAGATCACTTCCTGCAGGACGTCGCGATCCTTCGCCGACACGCGTACCGTGTCGCCTTGGATGCTGGCCTGTGCCTTGAGCTTGGCGTCCTTGATGGCCGCGACGATCTTCTTCGCTTTATCGGAGGCGATGCCCTGGTTGAGCTTGACCTTTTGGCGAACGGAAGAGTTCGACGCGGGCTCGATCTTCTCGTATTCGAGACTCTTAAGCGAAACGCCGCGCTTTACAAGCTTCTGCGAAAGGATCTCAATAACGGCGGACAAGGTGTACTCATCCTGGGAGGCGAGCTGGATGGCCTCTTCTTTTTCGAGCGCGATGGTGGACTTGGAGTTCTTCAGGTCGAAGCGCGCGTTGACTTCCTTGGTGGCCTGGTCGATCGCGTTCTTCACTTCCTGGATATCTACTTTGCTGACGACGTCGAAGCTGTTGTCATTGGCCATGGTCTTTTCCTTTATTCCACTAGGGATGGGATGCGCGTCGTAGGGAAGAGACGCTGAAAGTTCGTGGTGGTCTGTGCGATAAGCGCCGGTGTTGTGATGCCGCGAAGTTCTGCGAGAAAATTTGCAGTGACGGCAGTATTCGCCGGTTCATTGCGTTGGCCCCGGTGTGGAACCGGAGCGAGAAACGGGGAGTCGGTCTCCACAAGAATACGGTCTGCGGGCGCGGCGATGGCGGCTTCGCGGATCGTCGTAAAGCGCGGATAGGTAAGATTTCCCGCAAACGAGAGG
>JAHFTZ010000318.1:0-837 GCA_023265355.1 Terriglobus sp. | reverse complement strand
CCGATGGCCAGGCCGCGCTGTGCGTGCTCCACCGTTCCGGAGAAGCAGTGCAGGATGCCGGGAAGGCCAGTCGGCGCCCACTCCTCTTCAAGCATGGTGAGCAAGTCGTCCGCGGCGTCGGCTGGGCCGAAACGCTCTTTCGCGGCGGGGACGGCAAGCTCGCTGGTGCGGCAGTGCAGGATGATCGGCTTGCCCGCTGCTGCAGCGATCTTCATCTGCGCGCTGAAAGCGGCTTTCTGCGTGGCGATGTCGGGGTTGTCGAGATGGTAGTAGTCCAGACCGATCTCACCGATGGCGATGACCTTCTCCTGCGCTGCGAGGGCGGCTAGTTTTTCCAGGCCCTCCGGTGTGGCCTTGTGAGCCTCCTGCGGATGAATGCCAGCGGAGGCGAAGATCTGCAGCTCCGGTGTGCTGCGCGTCGTAGCCAGATCGTGGGCGCGATGCATGGTCTCCGGACCGTCGCCGATGCCAATCGACAGAATGGTTCCCAGCCCGCCTGCGCGCGCGTTCGCGAGGACCTGGTCGAGCTCCGGGTCTTCGTAGAAATCGAGATGGGCGTGGGAATCTATAAGCATTCTTGTCTTCCGGAGTACCCGTTCGTCACGCACGGGCGTCTCATAATCTGTGAGAGCCCTTTGATCGTCATCGTCCGCATCATTCTGGCGCTGATCCAGGCGGCCACGCAGTCCGCCGTGGCAATGCTGGTGGCTGTGCTCTCGCTCATGGTGGTGGCTGCGGGCGGATTCGCTGTGTTGGTCATGTTGGGCGTCTTCAGTGTTTCGGGCATAGAGGCTTTGCGTTTTCTGGAAAAACGCAAAGACAAGTGACTATTTCAGT
>JAHFTZ010000317.1 GCA_023265355.1 Terriglobus sp. | reverse complement strand
GTGCGCACAAATCCCTCACGGCGCACTTGCTCCAAAGTGCTTTCAATAAATGCTCTAACCCCTTGATGCCGGATGAAATACCGATCGATATATGCTCTTGCTTCAGCCTGGGGTATACCCAACTGCGCTGCCAGTCCAAAGGGAGAGATGCCATAGACGATGCCGAAATTCACGGCCTTGGCACGGTCTCGCGTCTGCTTATCCATGGACTCGATTGGAACGCCAAATACCTCGCTCGCCGTAAGCGTGTGAATATCGATGTCCTCAGCGTATGCGCGAGAGAGAAGTGGATCCTGGCTGAAGTGCGCCAGCAACCGCAGTTCAATCTGCGAGTAATCGGCGGAGAGCAATTCTGTGCCCGGCGCCGCAGTAAACGCTGCGCGAATTTCGCGGCCGAGTTCCGTCCGAGTTGGGATGTTCTGCAGGTTGGGGTTGACCGACGACAGACGGCCAGTGGAAGTAGCCGCGGCTTGAAACGTTGTATGGACGCGCGAGTCGGAATCGGCAAGCAACGGGAGCGCGTCAATGTAATTCGATTTCAACTTCGACAGGTGCCGGAACTCGAGAACAAGGCGCGGAACTTCGTTCTGCTCCGCAAGCTGTTCGAGGACGTCCTGCGCAGTGGAGAGGCTCTTCGATTTACCGCGCGCAGCAGGAGGCGTGAGCCCCATGTCCGTGAAGAGCACTTCGCCAAGTTGCTTAGGTGAGTTGATGTTGAAGCGGCGGTCAGCCAACTCATATATGCGCTCGCCCACGCGCTGAAGCTCGGCGCTGAATCGCGTTGCAAGGCCGGCAAGCACGCCGGTGTCGATACGAACGCCAACCTTCTCCATCCTGTAGAGAACGGGAGCCAGAGGCAGGTCGATGTCGCGGTAAACGCGCTCAACACCACACTCCTGCGCCGCGCTGATCAGCTTGGGCGTGAGGCCGAAGACAGATGCCGCAGCCGCGGGTTGGCTCGACGGTGCCGGCTGTTCGTTGCGAGCGGCTACGTCGGCAAGTGCCTGAGTGGTGTGTGTTGGATTGAGAACATAAGAGAGCAGCATAGTGTCATCAACTGCTCCGCGCAGCGCGATTCCCTGCGCATTAAACAGGTGCATTGCCAGCTTCAGGTCGTGCGTCCGCTTTGGGATGGATTCATCTTCCAACAGACTGCGCAGCTGGGGTGTGAGGGTAAGCTGCATGGCGACGGAGGCATCGGCGCATACGCCAACTTTGAAGTCGACTTTCTCTTCTACTGCTTCGGCAAGATCGAGAAGCGATTGCGTGCCGGGCAATTCGTCTTCGGGCTGCTCGTCAATGGCTTTGGAAGCGGCCTCGAGGACAACGGCAAAACCGTTTGCCTTGGCAGCCTTGATGAACGCCGCCGTCTGATCGGCGGTTGGTTCATCGATCAGCTCGACGGCCACGGCTGGCGTAGCCGGAGCGAGATCGCGGAGCATCGACGTGAATTCGAGCTCGGTGAAGAGCACGCGGCATGCTTCAATGTCGGGAGCTTGCGTTTCCATTGTAGGGAGATCGAGAGTGAGCGGAACGCTGCAGTGGATAGTTACCAGCTCCTTCGAAAGCAGCACCGCTTCCCTGTTCTGTTCGAGCGATTCGCGATAGGTTTTGCGCTTCACGTCCGCTGCATGATCAAGTACTGCTTCGACGCTTCCAAACTCGCGGATCAGATCGACGCTGCCCTTATCGCCGATTCCCGGAGCTCCTGGGATGTTGTCTACGGAATCGCCGCGCAGGGCCATCACGTCGATGACCTTCTCGGGCGGAACGCCCAGCACTTCATTCACGCCTGCCGGATCCAGGATCAGATTGTCCTTTTGCGGATTGAGGATCTTTACCGTTGCGGTGACAAGCTGCATCATGTCCTTGTCGCCGGAAACGATGAATACCTCATGCGATTGCTCGGCGGCCTGGCGCGCGAGTGTTCCGATAACGTCGTCCGCCTCAAAACCTTCTGCTTCGATAATGGGAATCTTCAGCGCTTCAAGAGACCGGCGTATGTACGGAATCTGGCGGCGCAGATCCTCCGGCATGGCTTCGCGATTGGCCTTGTAACCGTCGTAGCTGATCTCCTCGAAGGTCTGCGTTTTGCTGCTCCACTTGCGAAGCGGGCCCATGGTGCGGGCTCGCTCGTCGCGGAAAACCTCGCCGCTGACGTCGAACACTGCCGCGAAAAAGCGCGGAGAGAAGTCCTGGCGCAGTTTCTTGATCATGTTGACGAAGACGTAGGTAGCGGCCGTTGGCAACCCGCTACGCGTCGACATGGGGCGGCTGCGCTGCATTGCGTGGTAAGCGCGGAAGATGAATGACATTGTGTCGAGGAGGAAGACGGGCGGTTTGGCTTGATCGCTCACGCTTGAGAGTCTATCAGGAGCACCGAGCCTGCAGAGTCTCCCGCTAGGAGATGAACATGCAATCTCCGTAGCTGAAGAAGCGATACTTCTGCTGGACGGCGCTGCGGTAGGCGGCCAGCACATGATCGCGTCCGGCAAAGGCGCTCACCAGCATTAGCAGGCTGGATTGTGGAAGGTGAAAGTTTGTAAGCAGCGCCCGAACCAGTTGGAATTCGAAGCCGGGCGAGATGAATATTTCTGTCGTGCCGGAATGGGGCTTGATTGGGCTTCCGGCAGCCTGCTGCGCGCAATGCTCCAGGGTGCGCACTACAGTGGTGCCCACCGCCACGATGCGCCTGCCGTCTCTGACGGCGCGGTTCAATGCGTCGGCGGTCGAGGCGTTTAGCGTGTATCGCTCGCGATGAAGCTTTACTTCGTCCAGACGCTCGACACGGAGAGGCGCGAAGGTTCCCAGGCCGACATGGAGAGTGATGCGCGCAATGTCAACGTCACGCTCTGCAAGCGCTTCGAGTATCTGCGGAGTGAAATGCAGGCCTGCCGTTGGCGCGGCTACTGAACCCTTCTCGTGCGAATAGACTGTCTGGTAGCGCTCGCGATCTTCTGTTTCGTCGTCACGATGGATGTAAGGAGGCAGAGGCATGTGGCCGATGCACTCGAGGACGCCAAAGAAGTCCTCGACGGGCGCGAACTCCAGCAGGCGATCGCCAAACTGGCCACGTTCGAGCACGTCGGCCTCAAGCACGATTTCGCCGCTGGGTGCGGGAAAGACGAGATGCTCGCCGATGGCAATTTTGCGGCCGGGTCGAACGAGTGCACGCCACCGATCGTCACCCACGGGTTCGGTGAGCATGACTTCAATGCGGCCGGTAGGCTTTTCCTTCTCACGGCGTAATGTGCGACGAGCATACAAGCGCGCAGGGATGACGCGGCTGTCGTTGAGCACGAGCAGATCACCTGGCTGGAGGAAATTGGGGAGATCGGCGAACGACGAGTCATGCGTTTCCCCGGTCTGGCGGTTGAGGATCATCATACGGCTGGCGCCGCGCTGGGCAGGCGGCTGCTGTGCGATTAGCGCTTCAGGCAGTTCGAAATCGAAATCGGAAACCAGCAGGTCGCTCATGACTGCTTTAGATCCGGCTGGGATTTACCGAGATGCGCGAGGGCGCGAAACCTTGCCCGCTCGATTGCCGCGTTAAGTTCTTCGCGCTTCGCTTCAAATTCTGAGTCGGGGAGATCTGCAGGTACATAGGTCCAGCGCGACCAGCTGACTACGATGCGCGTGAAGGGACGCGGAACGAAGAAGCGATCCCAGGACTTCATCACCCAGGCATGTTCGGGTTCAAGGTGAAAAGCCCCGATGCGTGCTCCAGTCAGCATGGCAAGCTTTATTGGGCCGGCCTTGGTGCGAT
>JAHFTZ010000316.1 GCA_023265355.1 Terriglobus sp. | reverse complement strand
CAGGCGAGCGTCTTTGCCACGGAGACCGGACCCTGCTATCGCTGCCTCTATCCCGAACCACCACCGCCGGGGCTGGTTCCCTCCTGCGCGGAAGGCGGCGTGATTGGCGTTCTCCCCGGTCTCGTGGGCACCATCCAGGCGACCGAGGTCATCAAGCTGATCCTCGGCATCGGCGAGCCGCTGATCGGTCGTCTTCTCCTGATCGACACGCTGTCGATGGGCTTCCGCACACTGAAGCTGCGCAAGAACCCGGAGTGCCCGGCCTGCGGAACGCACGAGATCAAGGAGCTGATCGACTACGACCAGTTCTGCGGCATCGCTCCGCCGTCTTCGGTCGGTCCCCTGGAAGTCTCCTCGCACGGCGCTGTGGCTGCTGCGGGTGAGGTTGACGGTATTCCTCAGGTCTCGGTGGAAGAGCTGCAGGCACGGATGAAGAAGGGCGATGTCTTCGTGCTCGACGTTCGCGAACCACACGAGGCGCAGATCGCAACGCTTGGCGCTCCGCTGATCCCTGTCGGATCGCTTGAGTCTCGCCTGGCGGAGCTGGCTCCTCATAAGGACGAGGAGATCTTTGTCCACTGCAAGACCGGCGGCCGCAGCCAGAAAGCAGCGTTGATCCTGAAGGCTGCAGGGTTTACGCATGTCTCGAACGTCCAGGGCGGAATCACCGCTTGGGCCGAGCGCATCGATCCTACGGTCGCCAAATACTGACACCGCTGGACGAAACAAAGAAAAGCCCCGGAGAGATCCGGGGCTTTTCTTTGTCAGACTCTTTGTGCCCATTCTTTCGCGGCTTTATGCGAAAGAATGGGGTCGCGCGGAGCGCACAAACGGGATCTATCAGGAAGCGTCAGGCGGTCTGGCTTATTTCGTTGAGTCTCATCACTGCATTTGGCTTCTTATATCAAGTGATCGAAGGGCCAAGTAAAACAACACGGATACAAGGTTCTATGACAGCACTCTTCTTCGCCGCAATACCAGCGATATTGGGTTATTTTCTATTCGTGACTGAGCCAAACTGATCCGGCCTGCAGAAATGAACGCATACCACCCGACATGTGCAGCTCCGTCGCCAACGTGCGGACCAGCCTCATATTTGTCATCCCGCAGCGGAGCGGAGGGATCTGCTTTCTTTTTTGATACACCTGTTTGTTCGCTCCGCGCTATTCCACCCTCAGCGACGGGATGCGAAGAGTTTGGCACAGTTCTATAAGTGCTTAGCGATGCTCAAGAGCAGGCAGCAGCGACGTTAGAGATCCATCGTTCGCCGCTGGAGTTAGACCAAGAAGCTTCGCAATAAAGTCGTAGATCGCAGTGTTCTGGAACGTTGGGAGCTGAACGCCTCTGCGAATATCCGGACCTTCGGCGAAGAAGATGGCCTTCATCTCGGGCATGGCCAGAGCGTCATAGCCGTGTTCGCCATGCGGGCGTTTCTTCGGCTCAGTGGTCGTGTCGTAGCGCACCTCGACGGGCAAGTGGAAGACGAGATAAGGATCGCCGAGGCGTGCGTTCTCGCGCACCTGCAACGACACGGGTGTATCCGCAAGACGGTACGCCGTAAAGCGCGGATCGGGATGCGCGCGGAAGCCTTCGTAGATGGCTTGTTTTTGCGCCTCCGTCTCGGGATACAGAAGAATGCCTTCGTGACGCGCGCCCGCCAACAGCGGAGCCATGCCGGGAAGCTCACTTAGCGTCAGGACAGGACCGACCATGTCGATCATGCCGTGGTCGGCGGTGACGATCAGATCGATGGGCAGATGCAGCGCGCGAAGACGGCGCGATAGCTCTCCCATGAGAGCGTCGACGTGGTGTACGGCCTCGTCAAGTTGCGGGGAATCTACGCCAAAGTCATGCCCGGCATGATCGGTGTCAGCGAAGTAGAGCGTGATGAAGTGCGGGCGTTCGGCGGGCGGAAGCTGAAGCCATGTGATGACCTGGTCGATGCGCTTCTCTCCGTCATACTTGTCGAGGTAGTCAGCCCAGAAGGTGGGCCGACGTCCGGCGATCTCAGCGTTAGAGCCCGGCCAGAACATGGCGGCGGAGCGCATGCCGTTTGCTTCCGCAAGTGACCAGAGGGGCGTTCCGTTGTAGAAGCTACCATCGCCGCTGTTCTTTTTGTATTCGTAGGTCTTGCGGGTGTCGGGATCGTAGAAGCTGTTCCAGACGATGCCGCTATGCTCCGGCAGCAGACCTGTGACCAGCGTGATGTGATTGGGAAATGTGATCGACGGATAGGACGGGCGCATCCCAAGCGGCGCCGATGCGCCACGTCTGCCTATCGCCAGAAGATTGTGCGCACTGTGGATCTTCGCATAGTCGTAGCGGAAGCCGTCGAGCGAGACCAGGACAACATAGTGCTTCTTCTGCTGTGCCGGTGTATTGAGGGGACTCTGTTCGGTGTGTAGAACAACCTGCGCGGAAGCGGCGAAGGTACAAGCAAGTACAAGTGCAAGAAGGCGACGCATGCGGTTATGGTATCGCCGGTGGTATGAGTGGATGTCACTGAAAAGGTGCAGGGCTCGACTACCAAACCCAACCCGTCATTTCGACCGACCGGAGCGAAGCGTAGCGAGCGGAGAAATCTGCTTCTGTCATGTGCCGGAGGCACATCGGATCGCGCTTTGCGCGATAGAAAAGCAGATCTCTCCACTTCGGTCGAGAGGACGGTATTGCGTGTCGAGAGGACGGAGGTTTTACAAAAACCTAGTCTTCGGCCTTGTCGTCTACCGTGAGGATCTGCAGGCAGAGCGGCGCTTCGAGGATGAAGCTGAACTTCTCGATGGCGCGGAGCGCTTTTTCGATCGTTGAGGTCAGACAGGCCTCCGTAGTGATGACGAAGGGCAGGCAGTCCTTGGGATAGCCCGGACGCTGCAGGATGCTGTCGATGTTGACGCCCACCTTACCCAGCGCGCCCGTAATGGCGCCGACGATTCCCGGCTCATCCGCAACGACGAAGCGGAGATAGCGCGGCGCAAGAAACTCTCCTGCAACCTGACGCTTCTTTGTCGGCAGAGAGACAGGCATGCCGCCGTGCGCGACCGCGAGCAGGTCACTGACAATCGCGACTGCCGTAGGATGTCCACCTGCACCGTGACCGGAGAAGACCACATCGCCCCCGAACTTTCCGGAGGTCACCACCATATTTTGGGTGCCGTGCGACCAGGCAATAGGAGAGGTGGACGGAACCAGCATGGGGCCGACGCACGCACGGATCTGGCGGCCATCCACTTCCGCGCGCGAGATCTGGCGGATCGTGCAGTTGAGTTCCTGCGCGTAATGGAAGTCCACGGCGGAGACCTGCGCAATCGTCTGCGTGGGGATAGCGTCCGGATCGAGCTCCGCATGCAGAGCGATGCGCGCAAGGATGCAGAGCTTGGCGCGGGCGTCGTAACCATCCACGTCGGCAGAGGGATTAGCCTCCGCATAGCCAGCGGCCTGCGCCTTCTCCAGTACCTCGCCGTAGTCGGCTCCCGCTTCCATGTGCGAAAGGATAAAGTTGCAGGTTCCGTTCAGAATGCCGGAGAGCCGCGTAATGCGGTCGCCCTGCAAGCCCTGCAACGTTGCGGGGATGACGGGAACTCCACCCGCAACGGCGGCGTTGTACGCAAGCGATGCCTTGTTCTTCTGCGCGAGGCGTGCCAGAGCAGCTCCACGATAAGCGATCAGTTGCTTGTTCGCCGTGACCACGGATTTGCCGCTGCTGAGCGCGCGGCGGATCCACTTCTCCATGGGGTCCAGGCCACCGATGGTCTCGATCACGATATCGACCCTG
>JAHFTZ010000315.1 GCA_023265355.1 Terriglobus sp. | reverse complement strand
ATCCCTGCGTTGAAGCTGGCGAACCAGGTGGGCATACGCAAGGTGATTGAAGTAGCGCACCGGTTTGGTGTGACGTCGAATATCCCGGCGTTCCTCCCGGTGGCGATCGGTTCGGCGGGCATCTCGCTGGTGGAGCAGGTGGGGTCGTACAGCGTCTTTCCGAACGACGGTATTCGCGTCGAGCCGCACTACATCCGCAAGGTCGTGCAGGCCGACGGTCTGCCGCTGCAACAGAACGCGCCGCAGGTGAAGGAAGTGATCTCCGTGGCGACGGCGCGCACGATGATGAAGCTGCTGGAAGCTGTGCCGCAGTACGGAACGGCGGCGCAGGCGGGAGCGATCCTGAAGCACCCACTCGGTGGCAAGACGGGAACGACAAACGATTACACGGACGCGTGGTTCATCGGCTTTTCCCCCAGTGTGACCTGCGGAACGTGGATCGGTTATGACGACCGGAAATCGCTTGGAGAAAAAGAGACGGGCGCAAGGGCCGCTCTGCCGATGTGGATCGACTTCATGAAGGTGGCGATTGCGCGGACACCGAACGAGGCTTTCCCAACGGCGAATGCGCCGAAGAAGGCTCTGCAGTTGCCCGCGCCGGACGCCAATGCCGAGCCTGCGAAGCGCAAGGCTGACACGGATGACGATGCGGATGACGACGCAGAGCCGAAGAAAGCGGCGCCCGTGGAGCGTGTAGCTCCGCCAACGAGCCTGCCTGCGGATGAGCCCGCTGGAGCCAGGCCAGTGGCGAAGCCGGTTGTGATTCCGCAAAACGCACCGGCGACGAAGCCTGTACCGGCAAAGGGGCCTAAGCCGGTTGTGATTCCACCGAACTAGAGGACAATTTTAGAGTCTTACGCAGATGCAGATAGCGCTGCGCCTTTGCGATGTCGCGGCCGATCTGCGCCTTCAGGGCTTCGGGCGAAGGGAAGCGAATCTCATCGCGGAGGCGAAGCTGGAAGGTGAGGCGCAGGGGCGTGGTCTCCGTGAGCGTGACTGGGTGAAAGCCAAAGAGATGGCTCTCGACGGCGAAGGAGTCCGCGCCGAAGGTGGGTCGGTTGCCTACGTTGGTCACACCGTCGAAGGTCTCGGCTTCGCTGCCTTCACCGATTTGAAGCTTCGTAATGTACACACCGTTGGCGGGCAGAAGCTCAGCGTAGGGCGCAATGTTGATGGTAGGAACGGCGTACTTCGTGCCGTAGCCGCGACCGCTGGCGGGGGTGCTGTCGAGGGCGAACTCGCGGCCCAGCAGAGCGCGTGCCTGCGGGAGATTTCCTGCGGCGATGAGGGTGCGGATGAGGCTGGAGGAGATGGCGTGCCCACGCATCGACTGCGGAGCGTAGGCGTGGACGGAGAAGCCCAGCTCTTTGCCCAGGGCCGCAAGGCCGTCAGTGCCTGCCTCAGCGTCGTGGCCGAAGCGGAAGTTTTCGCCCTCGTGGACCTCTTGTGCGTGCAGAGCGCGATGGAGGACGTTCGTCGCGAAGTCGCGTGCCGAGGTGTTGGCGAGCTCTGTGTTGAAGGGCAGGACAAGCACGGCGTCGAGGCCTGTTTCTGCTAAGAGCTCCAGTTTGCGTTCGCCGGGTGTGATGAGGAGCGGAGCGCGGTCGGGACGGAGTAGCTTGGCCGGATGCGGGTCGAGCGTGACTGCGATAGCACGGGCGGAGAGCTTCCGTGCGCAGTCGATCACATGGTCGATGACCCAGCGATGGCCGCAGTGCACGCCGTCAAAGTTGCCGATGGTGACAACGGTGTTGCCGAGATTGGGCGGAAGATTTTCGAGACCCCGGATGATCTTTGCGCTCATGCGATTTCAAACTCCAGGCGTAGGCCGTCGTAGGCGAGGTAGATACCTTCAGGGAGTTCTGCGCTGACGGGCCCGTGGTCGAGATCGTGCGAGATGTGTGTGAAGTACGTCCGTCTGGCACCGATGCGCTGCGCAAGGGCGATGGATTTGTCGAGATGCGAGTGCGACGGATGCGGCTCGCGGCGCAGAGCGTCGAGGATGAGGATATCCAAATTCGCTAAACGCTCGATGCTGTCGTCCGAGAGATCGCTCATATCTGTGAGATAGGCTGCGGAGCCGAAACGAAAGCCCGTAATCTCGGAGCGGCCGTGCGTGACGGCGATCCGTTCGAAGCGCACACCATGGATATCGATTGTCGTGCCGGGCACGGTGGGGATCTCTACAAGCTTCACGCGGGCGCTGGTGGGATAGCGGTTCTCCGTGCGAAAGGTGTAGTCGAAGATGCGCCGGATGCTCGCGATGGTATCTGCGTCGGCGTAGAGCGGTGTGGGCGTGGCGTTCTTGAAGGTGAGCGGACGAAGGTCGTCCAGGCCGAGGATGTGATCGGCGTGCGCATGTGTGTAGAGCACTGCGTCGAGGCGTAAGATGTGATCGCGCAGGGCCTGGATGCGGAACTCCTGGCCGGTGTCGATAAGAATGAGTCTGTCAACTGCTTGTCCTGCCGCGTCTTCCTGAAAGCGAATAACGACGGAGGGGCGCAGGCGGTTGTTGCGCGGGTCCGTTGAGGTGCAGACCGCGCAGGTGCAGCCCAGGGTGGGCACCCCCATGGAGGTGCCGCTGCCGAGAAATGTGAGTGATGCCTGCATCTACCGGACGAGTTTGGGTCCGCCGAGCGGCCCTCCGGGCATACCAGGACCGCCGGGCTGCTGTTGCTGCTTGGCCTGTGCGGAGCGGGCGAGTGCTTGCGTGATCTCAAGGAAGGCCATGCGCAGCTCGAAGAGCGCGCTTTGGATCAGGGTCGTCTCATTTTCGTTGACGTTGTTCACGGATTTTTCTTCGAGGACGCGCAGCATCTCGATGCTCTGGCGTGCGCCGAGAATGTCGACGCGCGGCTGCTCGCCGGGCTGTGCGCCTGCGCCAAGCTGCATCATGGCCGTCATGTAGAGCGACTGGACAAGGCGGTCGAAGGACATCGGAGGGAGATGGTCTCCGCCGGGGTTCGAGGCGCGCATCATCGTCTCAAGCCGGTCGGCGGTCTGGTCATAGGCAAACTTTACCTTGGCGATCTCCTCTTCCGTCGGCGGCGGTGGCAGAGCGGGTTCGTCTTCCACGATCTCTGGCAGGCCATCGGGGTGGGGCTCTGAAGTCGCAGCGGGAGCAGCTTCCACCGGTACAACAGGAGCCTCTTCTACGGTCTGCTCCTTGTGAGCGGAAGGATCGCGCAGTTCGCCTTCCATGTTGAACTTGCGGCGGTCGTTAACGACGAAGGGCATCTCTTTTTCGGCCATGATTTGGTCTCTCTTTACTCTTATTCGATGTCGGAAGGGTCGATCTGGATGGGAGAAGCGACGGGCTGAGCGCTGCCGCCGGGGAACGTGAGGGCGAGGTTGCGGTCGAGTGCTTCGCGGCGAACGTACCCCAGAGCGACGGTGCGCCCGCCGGGGAGTTTTGTGATGCTGGTCAGTTCGCCGACGGGTTTTTCTTCTGCCGTAAGCGGTGTGCCGGGGGCGGGAGTCTCGCCAGAAAGAACGAAGGCGTGGAAGGTGCGGTGCACGTTGCCGCGCGAGCGGATGCGTTCCACAATCTCTTGGCCGAGATAGCATCCCTTGTTGAAGTGCAGGGCGCGAGTCTGAGCGGTCTCCTGGGGGAGATCGCGGTCGCGGATATCTGTGCCGAAGAGGGGCGTGCCCTCGAGGACGCGGAGGATTTCCAGCGTGCCCTCTGCAAGTGGGCTGAGACCTTCTTCAAGAAGCTGGCCGGAGATGGCGTCCAGGGATGCATGGGTAGGAGCGGCGATCTCAAATCGCGGGACCAAAC
>JAHFTZ010000015.1:1762-13684 GCA_023265355.1 Terriglobus sp. | reverse complement strand
AGAAGATTCGCACGATCCCGCGCATACGCTGCAGTTGCCGAGATCAGGCTGTTCTCTGCTGTTGCCAGGTTGCGCTGCTGTTGCAGGACGTTTGCCGTAGTTGACGCACCTAGTTTGTATTTCTTCTCTTCCGCATCCAGAGACTGGAGCTGGAAATCGCGCGAGCTCTGCGCCGATTGGACCGCCGCACGATCGTTCGTCAGAGCGTACTGGTCGTTGATGACCTGCATGCGTGTCTGCGTGTACAGCTGTTGAAGACGCATCTCCGACTGCTGATATTCCATCTGCGAGCGGGCCTGATCGGCCTGCGCGATGCGGTTGCGAATCGGGATGTTCACCGTGAAGCCAGCGCCCTTGTCGGGAGAGCTGTTGTTGAAAAGGTTGGAGAACACATTGCCGTAGTTCGTTGAACTTGCGCCGGGATTATTTGCCTGCACTACGGTTCCACCGAGCGCCGAAGCGCCGTAGAAGCCGTAGACATCGACCGTCGGAAGTAGACCATTCTTCAGGGCCTTCCGCGTGATGTCATTATTCTTCATGTTCAAAACAGCCTGCTCAATCTGAGGATTGTTTTTGTACGCCAAGGCGACCAGATCTTCGACCGTCCTGTCCTCCTCGGGCAGACGTCCAAGGTCGACACGATCGGTTGGAATCACAGGGGCCACCGAGAGTTGGGGATCGCTTAGATTCCGCGCGATCGCCTGCTTCAGCAGCAACTGCTGGTATTCCAGATTGGACTTGGACGTGATGCTCGCCTGCTGATCCGTGGCCACCGCGTTATCCGAGTTTACGATGTCCAGTGGTGCCAGCGTTCCGATCTCCAGCTGTTTGCGGTTATCTTTCGCGAGCTGTGTGCTCTGTTCCAGAGCGCGTGTCTTTGCCTGATCGTCTTCGTAGGCCGAAACGAGCGCCCAGTAGATGCTCTCTACCTGCGTGACCGTATAAATCACCTGCTGGCGGAAGGATGAGTCTGTAATACGGCGGGTGTTCTTGGCCTGTACGATGAAGCGGCCGTTCACACCCCATCCAAAACCCTGCAGGAGGTGCTGCTGTACGCGTGCCTGAAAAGACGACTGCAGAAGCGGATTGAACGAGTTTCGCGCACTGTTGCTGGTTAGGTGGGAGTTATTGAAGGTCAGGGCGAAGTTGGTTCCCGTGATGAAGCCCTGGTTGTAGCCGAAGTTGTAGGTATTCGTGTCCTGGTTGAGGACGTTGGTTCCAGTGATAAACGTATTGGTTTGAAGCGTACTGGCTCGTTCCGCCTGCACTGTCCCCGTAAGCACGGGATCCAGAAGCTGTGGAACAGGTCCCAGTCCATTGGTGGAGAGCACGAGACCCGATGCACCAGTTCCCGATCCACCCGTCGATGTGGTCGTACCGCCAGGACCGCCGCCGCCCGTCACCGTTGTCGTGGTGCCGCCGAGGGTATTTGTCACGAGTCCTGTGGAAACACCACGCAGGGACCCACCCGCCTTGGCGCGCAGGAGATCGGTATCGGCGATATCCAGATTCACACGCGCAATCGCGATGTCATAGTTGTTTTCGAGCGCCAGGGTAATGGCGTCAGAGAGCGAAAGATAGATCTTTCCGCCACTCAACAGATCGCCCAGGCGTGGTGTATTGCTCAGACGCGGACGCGGATAGTCCATCGACGTGTAAGGAGCCCAAACTTTAGGGAAGGCTTTCTTGGGCTTGGAGTAGTCGCGCGGCGTGTCCCGCAGATAAAGCGGTTCGGTAAAGATCGGCTGCGGGGCCTGAGGAAGCCCAGCCTGGCCAGTGGTATCGTTCTGCACGGCCTGGGGAGCGGCGGGTGTCGTTGGCGAGGGCGCAGGCGTCTGCTGCCCTAATGCCGTTCCATTCAGAGAACCCATTAGCATCAGGGCGATCCCTGCTGCGGCCTGCAAATTCTTCGATCTCACGTGTTTGCTCTCCAACAATAACTGCCTGCACCCCGTATACGGGGGTCACCTGCGCTTCGTTCCATACCACTTGAATCTCTTTCCGCATTTGGCCGCACAAGGGCCCAACGCTTCAGAAATTTGAACGCTACGGAATCAAAAGGAACGGAACCTCTGAAGTATAGCAACGCCTCTCTTCGCTTCAGGGGAGAAAAGCGAACGCGCGTGGTACCGTCCAAGTGACGGCCCTCGATGGGTTCGTTTTTGCACGATGCCTCACTTCATGCCCGACGCAACTCCCATCTCCGATCCGCAGACGACTCTCCGCACATGGAGACTGAAGCTGGCCTATGACGGCACAGATTTCGCTGGCTGGCAGGTCCAACCCGGCCTTCCTACGATTCAAGGGGCGCTGGCCAGCGCCATTCGCTCCGTTACCTCGGAAGAGGTGCTGCCGCAGGGATCTGGCCGAACCGATGCCGGGGTGCATGCCCAGGGCCAGATCGTTTCGCTCAAGCTGGTTGTCCCCATCCCGGCGGACAATCTCAAACGCGCCCTGAATCGCATTCTGCCGACCAGTATTCGCGTTATGGAGGCGGAAGTTGTTGCGCCGGAGTTCCATGCGCGCCGCGGCGTCCTGAGTAAGACGTACCGCTACACTCTTTTTTTGTGCCGACCAACCAAGGGTGTGGAAGAGATGGTCTGCTCCCCGGAGAGAGCGCGCTGGGTATGGCAGTATCCCGCGCCGCTCGACGTAGCGGCGATGATGCAATCTGCGGAAACGCTTGTAGGCACCCACGACTTCACGTCGTTTGCCGCCAACGATCCCGAGCGCAAGACCCGTTTACAGGCGGAGGCAAACGCACCAGACAACGTCCGCACCATCCATTCCTCAGCGTGGGCTCTCGCCGGCGAGGAACTCGTCTATCAGGTGAGGGGCTCCGGCTTTCTGCACCATATGGTGCGAAACATCGTCGGCACCTGCGTCGATGTAGGTACGGGCCGCATCCTTCCTTCGGAGATGCAAAAGATTCTGAATGCAAAAAATCGTGGCACCGCCGGACCAACAGCGCCGCCTCAGGGCCTCAGTCTGATCGAAGTCGAATACGGATCGGAAGACCTCTACTACCTGGATACGCGCGTATGAACGCCTCCGCTCATCAACGGATCGTTCGCATCGCCGCGCTTCCTGCGGTTCACCGCGCCTTTCACTGGCTTCATCTTCAGGAGAAGCGGTTTCGCCAGTGGCAGATGGACGTGACACGCATACCCGCTCCACCTTTCGGAGAAGCGAAGCGCGCCGCGTGGATGCTCGACCAGATGCAGACGCTGGGACTCTCCGCAACCGGAATCGACGGCGCTGGCAATGCGATTGGATATCTTCGCCCTCCCGTTCCGGGAGAAACCCTGCTCCTCCTCTCCGCTCATCTGGACACGGTGTTTCCGCAAGATACGGCTATCGACGTCCAGGAAGACGGCGACCTACTGCACGCACCGGGTATCTGCGATAACGGTGCAGGCGTTGCCGGTCTTCTCGCATTAATCGGCTCCATTCTGCACTCGGGCTTACCCCTCTCGACCAACATCCTCTTCGCCGCCAATGTGGGCGAGGAGGCCGAAGGAAACCTTCGGGGCATGCGCCATCTGTTTCATGGAGAAGTGGGCCCTCGCATCGCTACCGCCATAGCACTGGAGGGCAGCGGGACAGAGACGGTCGTGACGCGAGCCCTTGGAAGCAAGCGCTTTCAAGTCACCATCGTCGGCCCCGGAGGACACTCCTGGACCGACGCCGGACGCGGCAACCCTATCGTCACCCTGGCGCGCGCGATCGCGGAACTCACATCGCACACGCTTCTGGAAGATCCCCGCACCACAATCAATGTCGGCACGATCCAGGGAGGCACTTCGGTCACGGCCATACCGGAGGTGGCGACCGCGCTCTTCGATCTGCGCTCAGTGGATGAGGGAGAACTTCTCGCCAGCGAAGTCCGCCTATTTCGCGCGGTGGAAGATGCAGTGCTGGCCACGAACCTCGCCCTTGGCAAGGACCGTCAGGCGGAGGAGGGTCTGCGCTTTCACATCCGCTCTATCGGAGATCGTCCCGCCTCCACCTTGCCCGAAGATTCGCCTCTCTTCCAGACGATCCAGGCCGTCGACCGCCATCTCGGGATTCGAACCAGCGAGCGCGTCGGATCGACGGACGCGAATCTTCCCCTCTCTCTCGGCGTTCAGGCCGTGGCCATCGGTGCTGGAGGGCGCGGCGGCGGCATCCACACCGTGCGCGAATGGTACGACCCGCGCGGCAGGGAGATGGCGCTGCGCAGAATTCTGCTCACACTCGTCGATCGCTGCGAGTTGAGATGAAAGTTACGGTATGACGACCAAACGAGACTCCGTCACAGCGCACATCCTGCTTCTGGCGGTCGTGGCCCTTTGGGGCGCAACCTTTGTGCTGGTGAAGGATGCCCTCGTGGACGCGAGTCCTCTCCTCTTCAACCAGATCCGGATGGTTCTCGCGTTTCTTGTGCTCGCTTGCATTCACTGGCGCATCTGGCGCAGTTTAACGCGGCCTTCGCTGATCGCGGGGGCGACTGCAGGGTTTTTTCTTGCCGCGGGCTATGAGTTCCAGACCGCCGGTCTTGCCCGAACGACGCCATCCAAGTCTGCGTTCCTCACAGGCCTTGTCGTCGTCTTCGTGCCGCTATTGAGCGCTATTCCAAAACTTCGCCCAGCCGGATCCAGCGGTCCGCGTTGGCCCGCTCTCGTGGGGGCTGTTCTGGCCTTTCTTGGCATTCTTCGGCTGACCCTGCCTGCCGGGACCCCTTTGCGGGAACTGGGGGAAGCAATCAACGTAGGCGATCTGCTGTCGCTGGCCTGCGCCCTTGGCTTCGCCCTGCACCTGCTCACCCTGGGACGCATGGCGCGGGAGGTCCCCACAGGACAGCTTGCTACTCTGCAAATCGGGTTTTGCGCCCTGATGATGACCCTTGCCACACCTATATTCGAGAAAAGCTACCTTCACGTGACGCCGCGTCTCGTCTTTGCCCTTGGAATCTGCGCCGTTTTCGCCACGGCGGCGGCCTTCAGCGTTCAGACATGGGCTCAGATGCACCTGAAACCGACGCATACAGCGCTTCTGCTCTCCCTGGAGCCCGCATTCGCCTGGATGATGTCGCTTCTGCTGCGCCGTGAGGCCTTCAGCCTACGCTCCGCGCAAGGTGCGGTGCTTATTTTTGCGGGAATTCTTGTGACCGAGCTTCTGACGTTTCCCGTCGCCCTAGAGGCGGAAGCCAACCAGTCCGAGGCGTAACTTACACATACCTTGAGGGCTTTCTGTGCGTCTAACCCCTCAAGAGGATGCGCTGGCGCATCTTATACCGGGGTAGACCTATACTCGGAAACTTGAGCGACCGAACCCATACGAGGGATACTGCAACATATGGAACAGACTCAGCCCACACAAAACGGCTTTCTTGACCGCATTAGGAATCACCGCCTATCGGCCACTTTCTTACTTCTCGGCGTTCTCTCCGTCGGCATTCTTGCCGGGTCTGCGCTCACCACCACGGTTCACGGCAAAGAGCAGCAGATCAACAGCGCCGATGCCGCGCCACTTCGCATTCCTCCCATGACTTCGACGACCAATGCGTTTTCGACCATCGCGAAGCAGGTGGGTCCGGCAGTTGTGAACATCAACACCGAGTCACTGCCCAAGCAGTCCACCGCACCGCGCCGCCGCACACAGCGCCGGGGACAGAGCCCGGATAACGACGACCCTCAGCAGGGCGATATGCAGGACTTCTTTAACCGCTTCTTCGGCGGACAGCCCGGCGGTGGAGATGGAGACGACGAAGATGGAGGCCCCAGTGGTGGCGAACGTCGCGCTCTCGGCTCCGGCTTTATCGTGGATCCGCGCGGCTACATCATTACGAACAACCACGTCGTTGACAAAGCCGACAAGATCTACGTCAAGCTCTCCTCGGACTCCGATAACGGCCTCGGACGTCTGGCGCGCGTGATCGGTACCGATAAAGACACGGACATTGCCGTCATCAAGATCGACACGGCGCAGGCACTGCCCACGGTCAAGCTGGGCAACTCCGACTCTGCACAGGTAGGAGATTGGGTTCTCGCCATCGGCAGCCCCTTCAACCTTTCCCAGACCGTGACGGCGGGTATCGTCTCTGCCAAGAACCGCACCATCGAAGATGGTCCGCAGAGCCAGTTCCAGCGCTTTATCCAGACGGATGCTTCCATCAATCCCGGCAACTCGGGCGGTCCCCTGGTGGACATGACGGGCGCTGTGGTGGGCGTCAACACCGCAATCTATACACAGTCTTCGGGCTCGGTCGGTCTTGGCTTCGCCATGCCGTCCAATACGGTCATCAACGTCTACAACATGCTCATCGCTCCCGAGCACAAGGTGGTTCGCGGATCGATCGGGATTGAGTTCCAGCCCGGTGTCTCCTCTGCCGTAAGCCGTATGTACGGCTTTGCCAAGGGCGGTGTTCTGATCAACCGAGTGACGGCCAACGGTCCCGCTGCCAAGGCAGGTCTGCAACCCCAGGATGTGATCGTCGCCATCGACGATCGGCAGATCAAGGACGGCGACGATCTCGTGGCTGACATCGCACCGCGTCACCCCGGTTCGACCGCCAAGATCACCTACCTCCGCAACGGGAAACAGAACACCACTACCGTTACGATCGGCGATCGCTCCAAGACGGTCGCAGAGGTTGCGGGCAATGGAGATGGGGACGACAACTCGCCCCAGAAGGACGACGCGACCCAGGGCAAGATCGGCATTACGGTCAGCGCCGTTCCTCCTGCTCTGGCCAAGGCGCAGGAGATCAGCGGAGGCGTGTTGGTCACTGCAGTTCGTCCCGGCTCTTTCGCGGACGATCTCTCACCTCGTGGTCTGGATAAGGGGGACATCATCGTGGAGATCAACCGCCACGTTGTGACCGACCAGGCTGCGCTAACCTCCATTGTCAATGGCCTCAAATCAGGCGACGACGTTGTCTTCGTGGTTCGCAACGCGAGAGCGCGGGATAAATCCAACACGTTCCTCGGCGGAACCTTGCCGTAGACCGTTCTTAACCTTGCAGAAAGGGCTGGAGACACAACGTTTCCAGCCTCTTCTGTCTCTCGCCTCCTCTTGTAGAGGAGGCACGCTTTCTGTAACTTGAAACAGTGACAGGAACTCTGGCTGTACTGAAACACTCCTCCCCGAGGTCGCTCGCTATTATGCGTCCATTCACTCTCACCGCTCTCGTTTTACTCGCGCTCATCACCTCAACTCCCTCGCAAGCTGTTCGGACCCGGCGTGGACCAACCTCCGGCAAGGCTTCGCAGCGCAAATCCAAGCACAAGACAGCCGCTGTCTCGCATCCGCGCGCGATCGACGATGCGCGGGCCACACAGATCCAGTCCGCTTTGATCAAGGCCGGTTATATGTCGGGAGAACCAACCGGTCACTGGGACTCGGCCAGCGAGTCGGCGATGCAGAAGCTCCAATCGGACAATGGATGGCAGACCAAGCTGATTCCGGACTCGCGTGCGCTCATCAAGCTGGGTCTTGGACCGCAGACGCAGACCGCCAGCGCTGCCGCCACGTCGGTAAGTTCAACGCCGAATAGCACCCAGTAACCGCGTGACATCACGGGTGAAGCGACCTCTTTTCCTTACTCTCCTCGCCGGGCTTCTCCTGTCGCTTACATGTCCGCGCGCGAACGCGCTGGAACTGCGTCTTACGGCGAAGGCGCTTGAACACACGCTGCAAGCGCAGCTCTTCACCAACATCGAAGGCCGCTACTACATGCGCGGAGACCCAAAATCAGCGTGCTTCGTCTACGCGGACCAGCCGCACGTCTCTTTTGTGGAGGATCGCGTCGTCGTCCACGTACGCACGAATTCGCGCCTGGGCACAGGCATGTTTGGCAAATGCGTTGGTCTGGGATTCACCACGCAGGCAGATGTTTCGTTCATCCCTGACGCCGAGGGAGAGACGATCGGCTTCCGTGATGCACGCATCGAGCGCTTCACCGGAAACAAGGAACTCGACTTCCTCGTCGTCCCGTTTCTGAGCCGCAAGCTGCCACAGCAGATGAAGGTCAACGCCGCCGATCTGCTGCGACAACTTCTCTCCACGTCGCTGCAGTCCACGGGCTACGCCATGAAGCTGACAAACCTTAAGATTCACTCCATGCAGGTACAAAAAGACGTTCTCGTGGTCGATATGGACGGATCGCTCGACGTAAATTAGCGGATTCCCATCGCTAGTGTTTCGCTGGCTCGGCTGGAAGAGTGTAGATCACTTCCCCGGGGCGCGTGTAATGAAGTTCTTCGCGCGCTTCATGCTCGATCGCGTTCGGATCGTTCTTGAGACGTTCGACGTGCGCATGCAAGCGCTCATTTTCTTTGGTCAAGTCGTTCAACTGGGCATCCAGACTCTTGCTGTCCATGCGCTTTTGCTGAAAGGCTGTCAGGCCATTCCTTCCAAAGACGACGTGGTAACCAAGCATCAGGGCCAAAACACCCACGGCTGCAGTCGCCATTCTCCGCCGGCGTTGATACGCCTTCTCTCCCACGCGTGCAGCGGCAGAGGTAAGGCGGTGCAGCGAAGCGGATGGATTGACCCGTGGATTCATGACAACTTTCAGTAAACGCTGAACTCTTCCCGACAGCAACCACCGGCTCTCGCGATTTTACATAGGGGAACCAAGCTCGGAACCTCTGCGGTTTGGTATCCTTGCTCACGACCTATGCAGATTCTCTTCGCCATCGCGGTGCTCTCCTGTTGTGCTCTGATCTGGGCCGCGATCTCGATTACAAAACATATGCGGCGTGCAAACAAACGGCCGCACGCCGCGAAGAACCTGGCCTCCTCCGAGGAGGAACGACACACAGGGCTTCCACGGCAGGGTCCACACCCTCGGGAAGACTTCGCTTCAGGCCTGGCCTCCCGCCTCTCGCAAGACAAGATTTCTCCTATTTCAGCTTCAGCGCGCAAACCTCCTGTCTCCGTCACGCCCGCGCTCAACCATCGCAAGGCCAATGGAACCAACGGCTCTTTTCGCCTCTGATCTGAAACCCAAACCTAAGGAACAAAGATCACTATGTCCATCACCATCGCTGAGAAATACGCTGCAGCACCCTCCAAAGCCTCGAGCCTCGTTCGCAACGCTGTCTTCGCCATCGCCGGTTCCATGTTCATCGCCATCTGCGCTCACATCGCAGTCCCGCTTCCCTTCTCTCCGGTGCCGATGACGCTCCAGCCCTTCGCTGTCATCCTGCTGGGCATGACGCTGGGGCCGATTGCGGGCTCGGCTGCTGCGGTGGCGTACCTTATGGAAGGTCTTGCTGGCGCACCCGTCTTTACCACCCACGGTCCCGGCGGCCTGTTTCAACTGCTTGGTCCGAGCGGCGGATACCTGATGTCTTACCCTTTCGCCGCGGCCATCGCGGGTGCATTCTTCGCTCGCCAGCGGACGTTCCTCTCGGGAGCATTTGCGGGCACAGCCGCTACGTCCTTCGTTCTCCTCTGTGGAGCGGTCTGGTTCGCCAACTTGACCCATGCTCCTGCCCATGCCGTCTGGATCGCATCCCTCGCACCTTTCCTTCCGGGTGAGGTAGTGAAGATCTGCGCCGCCGCAGGCATCGCCTCCGCTCTACCCAACTTTCGTAGCTAATCCCCTTTACGCAGCACACCCTTAGAAAGCAGCAGATGAGCCCCAGTCCCACAGATCCAACGAAGACCAAAGCAGATGCGAAAATCGAGACCAATGCGGACACGCGTGTCATCTCCATCGCACACAGCCCTGATTCCGATGACGCCTTCATGTTCTACGGCCTGGCCACAAACAAGGTCCGCGTTCCTGGCTACAAGTTTCATCACACCCTGAAGGACATCGAAACTCTCAACCATCGCGCCATTGAAGATCCCTTCTTCGACGTCAGTGCGATCTCCTTCGGTGCCTATCCCTACATGCAGTCCGAGTACGCCTTGATGGCTTGTGGCGGCTCCGTGGGCGACGGCTATGGACCGATCATCGTCTCGCAGAAATCCTTCACCCCGGACGAAGTGCGCAAGGTGCGCATTGCTGTTCCGGGCGAACTCACCACTGCCTATCTCGCGCTAAAACTTTTTGCCCCTGACGTCGAAACGACGAACGTTCAGTTCCAGGAGATCATCCCTGCCGTCCTCGCCGGGCACTTCGACGCTGGCCTTCTGATCCACGAAGGCCAGTTGACCTACGCAGCCAACGGACTCAAGAAGATCCTCGACCTGGGCACCTGGTGGCGCGAGCAGACCGGACTTCCACTCCCTCTTGGAGGCAACGCGATTCGCCGCTCCCTGGGCGAGGAAACCATGAACATCACCACGCGCGCCGTACGGGACAGCATCCAGCATGCTTTGGATCATCGCGAGGAAGCGCTGAGCTACGCCATGCAGTTTGCCGGAGAAATCGAGCCCTCGCTCGCCAACCGTTTTGTGGGCATGTACGTGAACGAGCGCACGCTCAACTATGGCGAAGACGGCCGCGAGGCCATCCGTCTGCTCTACGAGATGGGCTATGATCGTGGCGTCATCGCTCAGAAGACAAAAGTGGATTTCATCGGCTAACCCTACTTCGACAGTCCGCAGGAACGAGAGATTCACATCCTGCGGACCGAAGCGTGTGCGAAATCATGCGGCGAGATGTGGTATAGTTTGTATAAATCAGCCCAGCGAAATCAATACTTTTCGCGCGGATCTTCTCAAGATCCATGAAGGCAAAAACCTGGACGCGTAGCTCAACTGGCAGAGCATTCGACTCTTAATCGACAGGTTGTAGGTTCGATTCCTACCGCGTCCACCAATCACCTCGATCCAGAAGTCACACGGAGAGATACAAGAAGCACGGCTTCCTGCTTCCATCGTTGTGCACGCCCTGACGTAGTTGGCCTCAGAGCCTCTCTAAATATCAAGCATATGCACGTACTCGGCCCATCAGACTCCGTCCTCTTCATTATTCTTACTATCCCGGGGCGCATTGGAATGGAGTGAGATTGGATGGCAACTCAACAGATCCTTGTCTTCGGACGCGACGTCGCCTTGACGGAAACCCGTCTTCTGATTCTCCAGACCTCCGGCTTCGAGGCTCGCGGCGTCTATTCTCTCGCAGAGTTGGTTCATAGCCTCTGTAACAGCAAAGTGGATTTGGTTTTGCTGGGGCACAGCCTGATAGAAGAAGACATGGAGGCCGCCCTGGCAATAGCCGCGCAGGTCATTCCGGCTGTGCCCGTCCTGCGATTGATCATCTTCCCTTGGCTGACGGCCATCAATAACGAAAAAGTCCTGGACATCACTAAGGGTCCTTATCAGCTCATCGACACGGTCCGGGCAATCGTATCGATCCGCGAAGCGGGGAGACCGTGACCATTCTCTGGCGTCTTGAGCACTTAGCCCATAAGCAGTATCTACACGTATTCGGGCGAAGAGAGCTCAGTTTCTTCGCCAAGGGTGGATCTGTCTCTCAAATGGAAGTGCAAGCGTCGTGACCACAATGAAACGGATCGTGGTCTTCGGACGGAACGCGATGCTCTTGGAAACCCGACTTCTTGTTCTGAAAACGGGCGGATTTCAGGTTCGCGGCGTGTTTCCATTGTCGATCTCGCCCAGACCGTCTACATGGACGAAGCCGATCTAATCCTGTTGTGCCACACTTTTCCGACGAAGATATAATGTCCGCTCTTGCAATCGTTGCTGAAGGCAACCCTCATACCGGAATGCTTCGGCTTACGTTTTCACCCTGGGCGGAGCAGTTCAAAGAAGAGACGATCCTGAACATTCTCGATGGTCCGTACAGACTTCTTGAGTCTGTGAAGATGCTTCTGGGTTCCGGTACGACGACGGAATGCTTCCGGTCGCTTAGCTCCATCTCCCTCGTTGAGAAACACGGGAAGATGGAGCCAAATACGACCGACTAGAAGCTGATGCGTGCAGCCAGTTGGACGCTCCTTGGATCGCCCACTGCAGTTT
>JAHFTZ010000015.1:0-1752 GCA_023265355.1 Terriglobus sp. | reverse complement strand
AGGATAAGCTCCCGTGCCGAAGGTTCCATTCGGAATCATGTCGTTGCGATGGTTCAATGCGTTGAACGCCTCTGCAATTCCTTCCAGGTGGATACGCTCTGTCAGGGGAAACGTCCTGCTCAGGCGTGCATTCATAACGAAGAAATCAAAGCCCGTCCCGGTATTCCGTCCGATGACAAATCCCTTCAAGCCTTCCGTGCAGGCGTTGGTGACTCCACTCGGAGCGACACTCAAACCGGTGGCCGCGATGCATGGCCGTTGCGTCGTCTGCTGCTTGGTCTGTCCACCTGTCGTTACATTGAATGGAAGCCGCGAATAATACTGCACGATGCCTCCCAGTCGCCAGCCGTGCGTTAGGTGACCCATAACGCTGTCCGCATGCGACATGGGTGAATTCAACGTTGCGTCGAAGACCATGCGATGCCTCTGATCGTCATCCGAACGTCCGCGATCTACACTCAGATCGAAGTTATTGATCGGAGAGCTGAAGAAAAATTCACCGACATTGTCGATGGCCTTCGACCACGTATAGGACACACGCATCGATCCCCAAGAGACAGGTCTCTCAAGAAGAGATACGGCTAGACCGTCGTAGTACGAATCAAAGATCGAATCGTATGGCTTGACATTGCCACGTGTGGGATCAGGCCGCGACCCATCCAGATTGATGTTCCTATTCAGGGACGACAGCAAGTGAAGCCCGCGCGTGTGTTGATAGCTGATGCCGAGCGTTCCCGTTCGATTGATCTGCTGTTCTACACCTAGACTCGCCTGTTCAGAGTAAGCGTTCTGGACGTTTCGATTCATTAGCGCGTAGCTGATCTTCGAACCCGGATTCGGTGTGGTTGAAACATTGGGAAACGTCGGCGCACCGGTGTCGCCAGGAACATAGGTGTACTGCAGCAGACGCCCTTGTGTCGGATCAGTCGTATTATTCGCGGACAACAGCGCATTCGCCAGTGCACGCAGAGGCACGCGATCGTAAAACAGACCGAAGCTTCCGCGCACTACTGTTCCCTTATTCGCAAACGGAGACCAGGCAAAACCGACGCGTGGCGAGACGTTATTTTTATCCGTGTTGATCGTTCGCAAAAACTGCAGGTCATAGCGAACACCGAGGTTCAAGGTGAGCGAAGGCGTAGCTTTCCACTCATCCTGCACGTACATGCCGATGTTGGGATTGTTCTGCTGCACAAAAGGCGTGCCGAAGTTTTGAGAGAACGAGGCGTATGACGTTCCGCTCGTCTGAAACGCAGCCAGAGACGCGAAAGTATAGGAGCCCGCAATCGACATGGGAAAAGTAATCGTATCGTCGTTGAAAAGGAAGTCCACGCCTGTCTTGAAGGTGTGCGCTCCGCGCTGCAGGACGAGGTTGTCGACTGCCTCATAGAGATAGTTCAGGCGCGCCGTGGGCGATGAGGAGAAACGCCCGAAGGTCGCCACACCGCTGATGGTCACCGCAGGACTGTTCTGCGTGTTCGATGGCGCATTCAGGCTGTCGTAGGTGAACTGGCCACGCGTCTCGTTAAAGGTTCGCGGAGAGAGCATCGCGATATTGCTGACCGCTACTGTGTGATTTGTGTCCTGCACCGCAGTACCGAAACTGACATCCGCCAGGCTTCCAACCCCACGCGCATTGATGCTTGCCAAACCGTAGTAGCTGTAACGGACATTCAACTGGTCGGCGTCGCTGAATCGATGATCAAGACGGAGGAATCCATTGTCCGTATGAACGGTCGTAGGATAGAGCGT
>JAHFTZ010000314.1 GCA_023265355.1 Terriglobus sp. | reverse complement strand
AAAATCATCGACCCTCGCCGACGAAAACGCCGTGTCGACCGCCTGCTTTACTGCGCTGAACTGCTGCGCATTCTCTACCGGGATGACTGCCTGCTCATACATGCGACGCTTACAAACCTCACTTCAAAATCTGGAGCGGGAGACGGGGATCGAACCCGCGACCAACAGCTTGGAAGGCTGTGACTCTACCACTGAGTTACTCCCGCACCTTATGAGCTATTAGCTTTTAGCCATTAGCTCTTAGCTTCAACGAAGGAGCTAAGAGCTAATGGCTAAAAGCCAAAGCCTAAATCTGGAGCTGATGATGGGGCTTGAACCCATGACCTCTCCCTTACCAAGGGAGTGCTCTACCACTGAGCTACATCAGCCTGCCTGCTGCCGGAGCGGCCAATCGGGAGGCGACGCCAACCGGTTACCGCTCTACCAGCCTACCGCGTTTCGCCTCTGTTCGCCTTGACCCGGCCTATCAGAACACGAAATGCGAAGAACCCTAACAATACCCAGACCAGAGACTTGTACTTCCCGGGCTCCATCGTGCGCCAGACTCCCAGCGCCGCAAAGGCGATCACCGCAAGCGCAACGAACATTCGCTGCTGTGATCCCGGTCCATCCATTATGCCTACCAACCTGGCCGTACAAAAAATGGTGCACAGGGGAGGATTCGAACCTCCGTAACGCTTAGCGTGGCAGATTTACAGTCTGCTGCCATTAACCACTCGGCCACCTGTGCACATCCTCCGCTCTTGCCCCGGCAAAACTCCTGTCCAGCCCTTCTCCACACGCGCAGATACCGCAACGGGGAAAGTACCTCATGCTGGGAAGGAGACCCTGCAGAAACGCAAACGCAGTCCTACCAAATCCAAGCGTCTGTGTGGGTAGAACTGGAGCTGGCGAAGGGACTTGAACCCCCGACCCTCTGATTACAAATCAGATGCTCTACCAGCTGAGCTACGCCAGCCCAAACAGACGTTTGCGCTGCCCGTTTGGCGCAGCGCTTACCTAGAAGATTACCACAAGATCTTCGCCCGTCTGTCCACTGCAAATACCGATTTCCCTTCCCTCTTCTTCCCCTCTAAGATGTCAGTGATTTGAATCCCACACGGACCTGCACCGCTCTGATCACAGGAAAGAGGGAAAACAATGGCAGAGACTCACAAAGGCAAGATCGCCCTGATTACGGGCGCGAATAAGGGAATCGGTTACGAGGTCGCCCGTCAGCTCGCCAAAGAGGGCATTACAGTACTCGTCGCCGCCCGCAACCCTGAACTCGGCGAAGCCGCCGCGGCCAAACTGAAAGCCGACGGCGCGGACGCCCATTTCATCGAACTAGACGTCTCGAAGCCTGAAACCGTCGCGAAAGCAGCGGAGCAGGTCAAAGCGAAGTTCGGCCACCTCGACATTCTCGTCAACAACGCAGGAATCATTGATCCCAAGGACGGTCTCCCAGGCACCGCAGAGATCGACGCCGTCCGCCGCGTCCTGGAGGTCAACTTCTTCGGCGTCCTTTCGGTCACACAGGCCTTCCTTCCCCTCGTCCGCGAATCGAAATCTGGGCGCATCGTCAACGTTTCCAGCGGCCTGGGCTCGCTCACCCAGAATGCCGACCCGAAATGGGACTACGCCCAGGTAAAGCCTCTCGGCTATAACGGATCGAAGGCGCTCGTGAACATGATGACCATCCATCTCGCCTACGAACTGCGCGACACGCCCATCAAGGTGAATACTGTGGATCCGGGCTACACCGCAACCGACCTCAACGGAAACAGCGGACACCAGACGGTGGCCGAAGGCGCCGCTGAGACCGTTCGTATGGCCCTCATTCCCGACGACGGCCCGACCGGCGGATACACGAATAACGAGGGCGTCGTTCCCTGGTAGCTCCTCGGTAATTTGCTCTTGAGAAGAGACCGTACACGGAGTGGCGGCTGAATCGTCCAATGGTATGCTGGCGGCTCAGCCACCCTCCGAGGTCTTATGCGACTCTGCTCCACCCTTCTGGCACTTGTCCTGACCACCGCTTCCCTGCACGCACAGGAGCCCGTCGAAGGCCCGCTCCCACCGCCACCCGCGCAGACGGGCCTGAATAACCAGACCGTCGTCAAGATGACGAAGGCTGGTCTGGAAGACTCGATCATCCTGGAGACGGTGCGGTCGCATGTCGGCCACTACTCCACCGGCCCCGACGATCTCATCGCTCTGAAGGAGGCGGGCGTAGCCCCAGCCGTCATCGCCGCCATGCAGGCGAAGAACTCCGGCTTCGCAACGCACGCAGCTGAATCCCCGGTAAACCTTACCCCTGTTTCGCCGAACGTGGATGACATCGGCGTCTACTACAAGGATCACGACGCCCAGTGGCAGAGCATGCCCCTGGAGTTGGTGAACTATCGCCAGGGCGGCGCTCTAAAGAGCGTGCTGACCAACAACATTGTGAAGAAGGACATGAACGGCCACGTCAACGGACCTTCGGCCAAACTGGAGCTCAAGGCAGGCGACCAGATCCTCCTCTTCGCACCCGCCGGAGTAGAAGCCGAGGAGTACCTCCTGATCCACTTCCGCCAGCACCAGGACAACCGCGAGTTTCGTACCGAAACGGGAAACGTCTTTCACACGCAGACCGGTGCGGACCGCGACTCCCTGCTCTTCGTTGCAAAGAAGGTCGCGCCGCACATGTTCCAGTTCAGTCTGCCCGACGACATCAAACCCGGTGAGTACGGCGTTCTGCCGCCGGGCGGGGCGAATGTGCGCGGCATGGCCAACGCCGGAAAGATCTACACCTTCGCCATCAGCAAGTAGCCTCGGCTAGCCGAAGAGAACCGTCTGCAGAAATTCGTTGCGGAACTTGCCCTGCGGATCGTACTTCGCCACCAGCGCTTTGAAGTTGTTGACCTTCGGATAGAGCTGGTCGATCTGCGCCGCCTTTAGCGTGAACATCTTCGCCCAGTGCGGTCGCGCCTGGAACGGCGCCAGCTTCGCTTCGATCTGCGGAAGAATCTTCTGCACCGCCTCCCACTCCGGCTTCCAGGTGAAGTGAATCGCGAGCGACTTCCGCTGATATGCCATGCTCATCCACAGATCGTCCGCAGCGATGGCGCGAAGTTCCGTTACGAAGATGTGCGGAGTGATCTGCGCGCGCAGGCTCTCGATGGCCAGAACAGCTTCATACGCGTGCTCAAAGGGAACGAAGTACTCCGTCTGGATCTCTTTGCCGGTCGACGGTGTGAACTCCATCTTGAAGTGAGGCAGGCGCTCGTACCACTTGCCCACGGTGTTCATCTGCTCCGTTGTCTTTTCAGCAGACTGCCCCACGACGGGATGCAGCTTCTTCGTTGCCAGCGTGGCACCGTAGAACATCGGCGGCGGCGTAGCATCTCCACCCTGATCGACGCGGCGCTTGATCCACACCTCCCACGCCTGGTGCTTCTGCCAGTTGGTAAACAGCGACAGGCTGTAGCCCGTTCCCATAATGGCCGCGAAGTTGTGCTCCAGCTCGGCGAAGTCCAGATTCTCGTAGACCACCTGCGTCATCTGGTAGCTCGGCTGTACCTCCAACGTCACATGCGTCACCACACCCAGCGCGCCCAGGCCAACGACAGCCCCCAGAAACTCGTCGCCATCCTTCGCCCGCGAAAGCGTATGCAGGGTTCCGTCCGCAGCGACAAACTCAATTTCGGAGACAGCTGTCGCCAGATTACCGTTGCGCACGCCGGAGCCATGCGTGGCCGTAGCGATCGATCCGGCCACGGAGATATGCGGAAGCGATGCGAGATTATGCAAAGCGAATCCCTTC
>JAHFTZ010000014.1:8258-13714 GCA_023265355.1 Terriglobus sp. | reverse complement strand
GCGCATCAAGGACATCAGCGTGATCGAGTGCCAGCCGGATGGGTCGCGGCTGACTGTGGTCAAGATCACAACGGATCAGGATGGTCTCTACGGCTATGGCTGCGGTACATTTACGCAGCGCGCCGACCTGGTGCGTCCTGCGGTAGAGAAGTATCTGAAGCCGTTCCTGCTGGGCAAGACGACGGACCGCATCGAGGACATCTGGCAGGCCTGCTATGCGAGTTCGTACTGGAAGAACGGGCCTGTGCTGAACAACGCGCTCAGTGGCGTGGACCAGGCGCTGTGGGATATCAAAGGGCGGCAGGCGGGCATGCCGGTCTACCAACTGGTGGGCGGCAAGGTGCGCGAGGCGGTGGATACGTATGCGCACGCCGATGGTCCCGAGATTGCCGACGTGGTCGCCGCAGCGAAGCGGTACATGGAACAGGGATTCCGCCATGTGCGTGTGCAGGTGGGTCTGCCGGGCATGGCGGGGTATGGAGCGGCGCGGAAGGGCGACGCGAATGCCCTGAAACCTCTGCATGACAAGCCTCCCTTCGAACCGGCGTATGCGATGCGGCGCGCGCTGAAGCTGCTGGATACGTGCCGGCAGGAACTAGGCGAAGAGGTGGAGCTGCTGCACGATATGCACGAGCGCTACACGCCGAATCAGGCTGTGGAGTTTGCAAAGCAGGCAGAGAAGTTCAACCTGTTCTTCCTGGAAGATCCGCTTTCGCCCGAGGACATCGACTACTTCCGCCAGATTCGCCAGAACTGCGCGACACCGCTGGCCATGGGCGAACTCTTCAATAGTCCGCACGAGTGGCAGCCGCTGATCGCAGAGCGGCTGATCGACTACATTCGTTGCCACGTCTCGCAGGTGGGTGGATTTTCTCCGGCGCGCAAGATTGCCGTGCTGGCGGAGCAGTTTGGCGTGAAGACGGCATGGCATGGACCGGGAGATGTCTCTCCCGTCGGGCACATGGCGCAGGTCATGCTGGACATCACGAGCCCGAACTTCGGCATTCAGGAGTACTCGCCCTTCAGCCCGAAGGCGCAGGAGATTTTTCACGGCTGCCCGGAGATGAAGGACGGTTACCTGTGGGTGAGCGAGAAGCCCGGATGGGGAATCGAGATCGATGAGAAGGCGGCGGCGAAGGCACCCTTCCTCAATGGAAAGAACGGGTTGAACGGCGGTTGGGGTGAGATCCGAAGGCTGGACGGAACGATTATCAAGCAGTAACAAACCGGTGGATTTTTAAGCTGGCGACTTTGTTAGTCAGGGCTCTGTAAGATACCGAAACTTTCCGGAGGTTCCTTTGCAACGTTCTCTGAAGCTCAGCACGGTGGTCTGCCTCGTTCTCTTTTTTGGATTTGCCGTACAGACCCGCGCGCAGCAGGCTAAACCACCCTCCAGCCGTATGAAGCCAGCGCATGTGCTGCGCGTTCTGGTGATCGGAGAGACAAAGGGATTCCAACACGACTCGGTCTCCGATGCGATGTCCGCAGTTCTGCAGATGGGCGAGGAGACAGGCCTGTGGGAGACGACCGTCCGCACGGACACAGAGTTGTTGACCAAGAAGAAGCTAGACAAGAATGCGAAGAACCTCGACTACTTCGACGCCGTGGTCTTTGCCAGCACGACTGGCGAACTGGATATGGATGCTCAGCAGAAAGCCGACCTGCTCTCTTTCGTACACGATGACGGCAAAGGGTTTGTGGGCATCCATGCGGCACTGGACACCAACTACAAATGGCCGGAGTACGGCGAGATGATCGGCGGATACTTCGATCAGCATCCCTGGATGACCTTCGACGCGCCCATCATCAACGAGGGAGGAGACTTCCCTGCGACGCGCCACTTCCCTTCCGCGTTTATGAAGTACGACGAGATCTATCAGCCGATGAAGTGGTCGCGCGACAAAGTGAACGTCCTGCTGAGCCTGGATGCTTCGAAGCTGGATTACAAGGACAATCCCCGCGTCCACCGCGCCGACCGCGACTTTGCCGTGGCCTGGTCGAAGATGTACGGAAAAGGCCGCGTCTTCTACTCCACACTGGGACACACGCAGGAATCGTGGAGAGACCCGGAAATTCGTAAGATGTACCTCGAAGCGATCAAGTGGTCGATGGGGCTGACAGAAGGCAGCACCACGTCGCACGCGAAGCTCACAACGAACGCGCACTAAGAGGAACTGAAAGAAGCATGAAGAGATTAGGGATGGGATTGGTAGGGCCTGGCTTTATTGCAGCGCATCACATCGATGCGGTGCGGCGGCTGGGCGATGTGGATGTGGTGGCGATTGCGGGATCTTCCGCGGAGTCTGCAAAGCGCAAAGCGGCGGAGTACAAAGTCGAGCGTTCGTATGGCGACTATCGCGATTTGATCGCCGATCCTGACGTCCATGTGGTTCACAACACAACGCCGAACCATATGCACTTTCCGGTGACGATGGCGGCGATTGAAGCGGGCAAACACGTTGTCTCAGACAAGCCGCTCGCGATGAACTCCGACGAGAGCCGCAGGCTGCGCGATGCAGCGATGGCGGCGAAGGTAGCGCACGCCGTGACCTTCAACTATCGCGGCAACCCGCTGGTGCAGCATGCGCGGACGTTGGTCGCGGATGGAAGCATCGGCGATCTGGCGTTTATTCAGGGCTTTTATCTGCAGGACTGGCTGACCGATCCCAATGTCTACTCCTGGCGCTCCGATCCTGCAAAGGGCGGAGGCACGTCTGCCCTGGGCGATATTGGATCGCACTGGTGCGACCTGGCGGAGCATGTCTCAGGCAAGAGGATTGCCTCGGTACTCGCGGACATCACAACGGTGGTGAAGACAAGATACGCCACCGAGGGATCTTCCGAGGCCTTTTCTAAAACAACGTCCGGCGAGCGCAAGGCGATCCCGATGACCAGCGAAGACCTGGCCACGGTGCTGCTGCGCTTTGAGGATGGCACGAAGGGTACGTTCTCCGTCGCGCAGACTCTGCCGGGGCATAAGAACGATCTGCAGCTTGAGATCAGCGGATTGAAGAACTCCCTCAAGTGGCGGCAGGAGGAGCAGAACGAGCTATGGGTGGGAAGCCACGAGGGTCCGAACTGCATCGTAGGCAAGAATCCGGCGCTAGTCGCAGGTGAGGCCCTGCGTTACACGCATCTTCCGGCAGGTCACCAGGAGTCTTGGGCCGATGCCTTCATGAACATCGTCAGCGATGCGTACCTCTGGATCCGTGCGGGAGCGCGGTTTGAGGATAAGCCGTCGCCGCTGCCAACCTTTGACGACGGCTATCGTTCCAACTGTATTGTGGACGCGATCCTGTCGAGCCATGCCTCAGGCAACACCTGGCAGACGGTGCAATACCTTCCGCCATCTTTCTAACCGTACCAACCGAAGAGCAAGAGAGAACCACGATGAGACTTGGAGTTTTTACGCCGCTGTTGTCGACGCTGCCCCTTGAGGGCGCGCTGGAGAAGCTGAGTTCGCTCAGCATTCGTACTGTAGAGCTGGGAACCGGGAACTATCCCGGGGACGCACATTGCAAGTTGTCGATGCTGGAAGATGAAGCCGCTCTGGAGAAGTTTCAGAAGACTCTGGCCGACAGGGACTTCACCATCTCCGCGCTGAGCTGCCACGGAAACGGTCTGCATCCCGACAAAGAGCAGGCGAAGGTGGCGCAGGAGACGAGCCGCAAAACGATTCTGCTGGCGGAGAAGCTTGGTGTTTCCACCATCGTGGATTTCTCCGGATGCCCAGGGAGCACTGTGGGTTCGAAGTATCCGAACTGGGTGACCTGCCCCTGGCCGCCGGAGTATCTCGACATTCTGAAGTGGCAGTGGGATCAGGTGGTGACACCTTACTGGAAAGAGCATGCGAAGTTTGCGGCGGACCATGGCGTGAAGATTGCCATCGAGATGCACCCTGGATTTGTTGCGTATAGCCCGGAGACGATGCTGCGGCTGCGTTCGATTGCCGGTCCGTCCGTTGGTTGCAACTACGATCCGAGCCACATGTTCTGGCAGGGGATCGACCCGATCGAAGCGGTGCGCGTTCTGGGCGATGCAATCTTCCACGTGCACGCGAAGGACACGCAGATGTATCCCGCGAATCTTTCGCGCACCGGCGTTCTGGATACGAAGCCTTACACGGACGAGCGCAATCGCGGTTGGATCTTTCGTACCTGCGGCTTTGGGCACGGAGCCGAGTGGTGGAAGGAGTTTGTCTCCACGCTGCGGATGTTCGGTTATGACGGTGTGCTTTCCATCGAGCACGAAGACAGCCTGCTTTCGCCGGATGAGGGCCTGAACAAGGCCGTTGAGTTCCTGAACTCTGTCGTGCTGAAGGAAACGCCGGGGGCCGCTTGGTGGGTATAGACAAAGGGATGGATCGTAGAAGCTTTCTGGCAACGGCGGGCGCGGCACTCACATCAACGGCACTCCACGCGGCGGTACGCAAGACCGGTGCGGTCGCGGGTAACGCGAAGGCCGACCACACGCTGCGCATCGCACCGACCAAGCTGGAGATCGCTCCGGGAGTGGTCATCGACACCATCGCCTACAACGGGCAGGTGCCGGGGCCGCTGCTGCGTCTGCGCGAGGGCGTGCCGGTGACGATCGATGTGACGAACGACTCTCCGTTGCCCGAGATCGTGCATTGGCACGGTCTCGCCATCGATTCGTTGAACGACGGCGCGGTGGAAGAAGGCTCGAAGATCATTCCCGTTGGCGCGACGCTGCGGTACCAGTTCACGCCGAATCCCACAGGCACGCGCTGGTATCACACGCATGCGATGGCGATGGACAATCTCTCTGCGGCCGCGTACACGGGGCAGTTCGGGTTCCTTCTGGTTGAAGGGAAAAAACAGCCGGGACGTGCGGGCCACTACGACCAGGAAGTGAATCTGGCCATACGGCACTGGGAGCCAAGCTTTGTGCCGATGGTGGATATGCTGCGCGAGCAGTCTGCCAATGTGCCGCAGACGAACGGCTCCGACGTCGGCTACAAGTACGGCACCATCAACGCACACATGCTGGGTGCAGGCGAACCTCTGCGCGTGAAGAAGGGGCAGCGCGTGTTGATGCGTCTTCTGAACGCGAGCGCGACGGAGAATGTAGTGCTCGCGCTGCCGGGGCATACCTTCAAGATCATTGCGATGGACGGCAATGTTGTGCCGAATCCGAAGTCTGTGGAAGTGCTCTCACTCGCAGTCGCCGAGCGCGTGGATGCGATTGTGGAGATGAACTCGCCCGGTGTGTGGGTGCTTGGATCCACGCTGGAGAAGTCGCGGCAGACCGGGCTTGGCATTGTGGTGGAGTATGCGGGCCAGAAGGGCAAGCCGGTCTGGAAAGATCCTGCTCCTGTCGAGTGGGACTACACGCAGTTTGCGAATCCGACGAAGGCTGCGGACCCGGACGAGACCTTCGTACTCACCTTCCGCGATAACGGACACAAGATGGATTCGAAGTTCGACGTGTGGACG
>JAHFTZ010000014.1:0-8248 GCA_023265355.1 Terriglobus sp. | reverse complement strand
GCAACGGCAGCGGCGACCAACACCCGATGCATCTACACCGGCACAGCTTTGAAGTGACACAGATTGGAAAGACGCAGTTGAGCGGTCTGATGAAAGACGTGATTAACGTCATGCCGTTGCAGTCGGTCGCCGTGGACTTTGTAGCGAACAACCCCGGCGACACGCTGATGCACTGCCATCAGCAGCTCCACATGGATTACGGCTTTATGCAGTTGATCAAATATGCGGGGTAGGACAGAGAATGCTACAGAGCTTGAGGAAGAGAACTCGCGTCGCCGCTTCGACCCTTGGCCTGCTTGCAGTGACGGGTGCGATGCTGCATGCGCCGATGCGGGTGCGTGCGGCGTCCGATGCTGCTACGCTCACGCCACAGCAGAGCGCCGCGGTGCATCAGGAGGTCGCGCACTATCTTCGCCTGGCTGCGGCTCTGGATGCGGTGGGGCAGAAGGCCCCCACTCCCTCGCCCGCTCCACCAGCCGGACCCGCCTCTGTCGATGTGCTCGGAGCGCAGGTCTACGAAGACCACTGCGCGATCTGCCATGGAGGAAAGCGCGAAGGCATTGCTCCCTCGTTTCCTCCGTTGATCGGCGTGAGTCATCGCTACGATGATGCAGCAATCACGGATCGTGTCCGCCACGGCAAAGGCCGCATGCCCGCCTTTCCCAAGCTGAGCGAAGTGGACCTCTCGAACCTGCTGCACTTCCTGAAGAGCGGCGAAGTGATCGCGGTCAATCAGAACGTTGGGTCTACAGCCACGCTCTCTCCTCTTCTTGAAAACGGAAAATCTCTCTTCCAGCAGAACTGCTCTTTCTGCCACGGACGCGATGCGGGCGGCGGCGAGACGGGACCGGATCTTACGCGTTCCAAACTAGTGAACGCGGATGTGAACGGCGACAAGATCGCCGAGGTGATTCACAACGGACGTCCACCGCGCATGCCGCGCTTCAGCTTCTCAGAGAACGAAACAGCTGGCGTCGTCGCGTATATCCATACGATCGTAACGGCGGCACAGAAGCAAGGACGCCGACGTGGTGTGGATACGAGCGATCTGCAGACTGGCAATATCGAGGCAGGCAAGAAATACTTCAACGGCGCGGGCGGTTGCTCCTCCTGCCATTCTCCGACAGGTGATCTCAAGGGCATTGCGACACGCTATGAAGGTCTGCAACTGGAACAGAGGATGCTGTATCCGCGTGGCAGCAAGGCCAAAGCCACGGTCACTCTGCCCTCAGGAGAGAAGGTTGCCGGAATCATCTCCTACCTCGACGAGTTCACGATTGCGATCACGGATGCTTCCGGGCGCTACCGTTCGTGGCCTCGAGGTTCCGTCAAGGAGAACGTGGACAAATCGCTCCAGGCGCATGTGGACCAGTTCCCCAAGTACACGGACGATGACATTCATAACCTGATGGCTTATCTGCAGACGATGAAATAGTTGATGCGCTCAAGCGAAGTACAACAGCCGTAGAGAGAAGAAAGGTTTCGATAGATATGAACTGTGTGAAACATTTTGCTACGCTGCTTGGGTTCGCTCTACTCTCGGGATCGGCGGCGCTGCTGTCGCAGAACCTTACGGCGGACGATCTGCTGCACCCGAAGGCCGAGAGCTGGCCAACGTATCATGGCGACTATACGGCTCGACGGCACAGCCCTCTGACGCGAGTTACCAAAGAAAATGTAAAGAATCTCGGGCTGGCGTGGGCTTTTCAGACCAACCAAGCCGCCGGCATCAAAGCTTCGCCGATCCTGGTCGATGGCATTCTCTACTTCACTGTTCCCGACAACGTGTACGCCGTGGATGCGCGCTCTGGCCATCTGGTCTGGCACTATACCTATCCGGCGAACAAAGGTCAGCACATTGGCCAGCGCGGCGTAGCAATGTACAAGGGCTACATCTTCACCACGACTCCCGACGCGCATCTGGTCTCTTTGAACGCGAAGGACGGTACAGTACGGTGGGACGTCGTAGTGGGCGACATGACCAAGGGCTACTGGACGACGATGTCTCCGCTGGTCATTCGAGATCATGTCCTCGTAGGTCTGGGCGGCGACTCGGATAACATCACCGGCTATATCCGTTCGATTGATCCGGAGACTGGCAAGACGCAGTGGCAGTGGGATGCGACGCCGCCTGCGGGAACGCCAGGAGCAACGACGGGCGGCATGGCATGGCTTACGGGAAGCTACGATCCTGAACTGAATTTGACGTACTGGGGAACGGGTAATCCGACGCCTGTACTCAACGGCACCGTGCGTCCGGGCGACAACCTGTATACGTGCAGCATCATCGCGCTCAACCCGGACACGGGCAAGATGGCCTGGTACTTCCAGGCGACGCCGCACGATACGCATGACTGGGATGCGACCGAGGCCACGGTGCTCGTCGACGGCGACTTCCACGGCACACCGCGCAAGATGCTGATGCAGGCTTCGCGCAACGGCTTCTTCTTCGTGCTGGATCGCAAGACGGGTGAGAACCTTTCCACTACGACCTTTGGACCGGTGAACTGGACGCTGGGTATCGGAAAGAATGGAACCCCTATCCCCAATCCTGAAAAAGATCCGAAGCGCGATGGACGTCTAATCGCGCCGGATGAAGCTGGTATGACCAACTACCGCTCTCCGAGCTTCGATCCGAAGACGGGTCTCTTCCTTGTGAATGCTCATCCGAGCTATAGCCTCTACTTCACCAAGCCGGAGGATGGTGCGTACGGCTGGGCGGGTGCGGACTATGGTCTGTGGGGTAAGGGCGTGATCCAGGCCATCGATTATCAGACGGGCAAGTTTCGCTGGACGCATGAACTGGGGGACAGCAGCGGCGCGGGCATTCTCACGACGGCTGCAGGTCTCGCCTTTACCGGAGACCAGATGGGCAACATCCTTGCGCTCGACACGCAGGATGGCAAGACGCTATGGCACTCCGGTACCGGTGCGTCGATGCAGGCTTCACCCATTACGTATGAACTCGATGGGCGGCAGTACGTCGTAGCCGGTACCGGAAGTGTGATGTTTGCGTGGACCTTGCCGCGGTAGTTACCGCAGCAGGGCCACGACGCCCCAGGGTCCCGTTCCCGCTTTGACCTTCTTCGTGACCGCGTTGGTGGCGAGATCGACGACGGAAACATCGTTCGACGGCCCATTGGCGGAGAAGAGTGTTTTGCCATCGGGCGAGACCGCGATCCCCCATGGGCGCTTGCCCACCGCTACCGAGTTGAGAACTGTATCTGTGGCCGTGTCGATGGTGAAGACCTTGCCACCGCGCCCCGTGCTCACGTAGAGCTTGCTGGCGTCGGCCGAAAGCAGAACCGCCATCGGCTTCACGAGACCGGCCTGGCCGATAGATATGGCCTTCACCACTTTGCGCTTTGCAACATCCACGACGACGACGGTACCGTCGTTCTCTGCATTGATGTAGGCGCGCTTGCCGTCCGGCATGAAGGCGATCGAGCGCGGGCGGTGTCCTACCTTGAAGGTAGCGGTGATCTTTCCGGCAGCTGGATCGAGCACGGCAATCTCACCGGTCTCCTCGGACGTAACGTAGACGAACTTACCGTCTGGAGAGGTCTTCACACCTTCCGGCTGTGCGCCGATCTTCAACTCTTTCACAACGGAGCCGGAGGCGATATCCAGAATGCTGACGGCGGAGACGTCTTCGTTGGAGATATAAAGCTGCTTGCCATCTTTGCTTACGTCGAAGTTCTCAGGATCGGAGCCCCCCTTAATGATGCGGAGGAGTTTGTTCTGTGCGACATCGAAGACGCCAATGCCGTCCGCGCTCTTGTCCGGCGGAGGAAGTGTGCTCTCGTCCACATCGGGGCCAGCGATGGGCGAGCCGCTCAGAGCGATATAGAGCGTCTTGCCATCCGGACTGGCATGGATGCCGCGTGGACGCTTGCCGAGCGGCACGTTCGCAATGAGTTCATACGATCCACCATCGATCACGGAGAGATCGCCGGAGACTTCGTTGGTGACGTAGATCCTGAGCGGTGAGTTTGCATGGACAGGCTGGCTCTCCTGCGTGGCGGGCGGCTTCGACGAGTTGCATCCAGTGACAGTAACCGCAAGGCCTGCGAGAAGAACGAGGGAACTCCGACGCATCATGATTTTCCTTTGTAGGTAAAGTTTGCCGTTGCGTTTGTCTGGGCAGCTACCGTGATCTGCTGCTCCTGTGTTCCAAGCTTTTCCTGCCAGATAGAAATTGTATAAGTTCCCGCAGGAAGATTCTTGATCTCAAAACTTCCGTCATCCTTTGTCACCGCGAAGTAGGGATGATCGAGGACACCGATGTACGCGTGCATCCAGCTATGGATGTTGCACTTCACTGGAATCATAATCTCCGGCTTGATAAACCGGCGGGTCATCGGATCGTCACCAGGGCCCTGGCTATGATTCCACTCGCGATTCACCATGGCCATGGGATGAATGTTGTGCGTGACGGGATCGGAGTTGACGATCTTGAAAGTCTGGCCGGTCTGCAGACCGAGAAGGCGCGGACGGAACCAGCAACCGCGCTGATCGATCACAACGGGAGTCGTCGGCGTTTCGAAGTTCTTCCCTTCGAGGCCTCTGCTGATGTAGACGAACGCATTCCCAAGCGCTCCGTGCGCATCGACGACGAGCGATTCGTCGTAGGCTTTGCCGGCATGCGCCATCACGCAGGCCGGGTCTTCCTCCATGTTGATGAGTTGGGGACGTGGGCGTGGCCCGGCGAACTTCACCTTGCCGCTGATGGAGCCCGCGCTAGCGGCGTCCACCTTGAAGTACGCAGGCGCATCGAGAACGGCGACGGGAACAGTGTTGCTCTTCTTTGAGCATCCTGCGGACAGAACAACCAGCAGCAGACAGATCTTCATCTTCATAGCTCTTACCTCTACTTCTTGCCGGGAGGTCCGACATTGGGCGGCATCTCGCCGGTGAGGGATTGCATGAATGCGACCAGGTCTTCGCGGTCGGTTCCGTTGAGATGAATCTTCTTCATCTCGGGATCTAGATAGAGGTTGGAGTTGCCGCCGCCAGCGTAGAAGTCGACGACTTCTTTCAAGGTCTTCAGGCGACCGTCGTGCATATACGGTGCGGTATGGGCGACGTTGCGCAGCGTTGGAGTCTTGAAGGCTCCTGTATCGGTCTTCACCTTGGTCTCGTGATATCGACCGATGTCGCTGAACTGGTCGAGGTCTCCCACGCCTTCGCCCGTGTTGTGAAATTTGCCGTCGGTGAAGAGAGCGTCGTGCGGACGCACGGTATGGCACGAGGCGCAGTTGCCCTTGTTGGGGTCGAGAAAGACCGCGAGGCCGCGCGCCTGAGAGATCGTAAGCGCGGTCTGATCGCCACCGTACTGGTAACGGTCGAAGGCGGAGTTGCCGGAGAGAAGCGTGCGCTCGAAGCTGGCGAGTGCATTCTCAATCCGTCCGATCGTCACATCGTCTGAGCCAAAGGTCTCTACAAACATCGCCTTGTACTCACCATTCGCAGCGATCTTCTTCACCGAGACGTTATGCGGCTGATTCATCTCCAGCGGATCGGCGATGGGACTCGCTGCCTGCTCCTCCAGCGTGAGGGCGCGGCCATCCCAGAATTGAAAGGGAAGGTACGCCGCGTTCATCACTGTGGGAGCATTGCGCAGCGATAGGCCACCGAGGCCTTTGGAGAGTCTCTGCCCGTCGGTGAAGTAGGTCTGAGGGTTGTGACAAGAGGAGCAGGAGAGCGAGTCATCCTGCGAAAGGTGTTTGTCGTAGAAGAGCGCACGTCCAAGGGCGACGGCGTCCGCAGTGGGTGGGTTGTCGCGCGGAAGCGGCAACGGCGGCAGGCCGAGAGGGATGGGGATGGAGACTGACTGGCCGATTGGCTTGTCCTGCACATGCGAGCGGCAACCGTCGCAGACGATCAGAAGGACCGCTGCCATCGTCATCGACACCACCCAGGGACGAAAGAACAAGACGCCAGACTCCTGCTTCAAGGATACCTGCGCATTTCCAGCCGGGAGGTCTTCCTTAACTATTAGGATCGAGGTACATGGCAGAAAACAACGCAATCGTTCCCAAGAACCGGCCCGGCCAGGTCCTCTTCGCCAGTCTTGTCGGCACGACGGTCGAGTTCTTCGACTTCTACATCTACGCGACGGCGGCGGTGTTGGTTTTTCCGAAGCTCTTCTTTCCGGCATCCGACCCGGCCTCGGCAACGCTTGCCTCGCTCGCTACCTTTGGCATCGCGTTCCTTGCCCGGCCCGTCGGTTCCGCGCTCTTCGGACATTTTGGCGACCGCGTCGGGCGCAAGACCACGCTGGTCATCGCCCTCTCTACGATGGGCCTGTCCACGTTCATCATTGGAGCGTTGCCGACGTATTCCACGATCGGCTTTGCTGCCCCACTTCTGTTGGCGCTCTGCCGGTTTGGGCAGGGGATCGGACTTGGCGGCGAGTGGGGCGGTGCCGTGCTGCTCGCGATTGAGAACGCTCCGCCCAACAAGCGCGCCTGGTACGGCATGTTTCCGCAGCTTGGAGCGCCTCTGGGATTCTTCCTCTCAGGCGGCGTCTTTCTGCTGCTCTCGCGCCTGCTGACGGACCAGCAGTTCTTCCGCTTTGGATGGCGGCTTCCCTTCCTTGCCAGCGCCCTTCTGGTGCTGCTTGGCCTCTACGTTCGCCTGACGATTCACGAGACGCCCGTCTTCCAGAAGGCGATGGACCGCCAGGAGCAGGTGAAGTTTCCCATGCTCACGGTCATGCGCCGCCATACGCGGCCTCTGCTCGCGGGCATCCTTGTGTGCCTTGCGACCTTTGTCCTCTTCTACCTGATGACGGTATTCGCGCTCTCCTGGGGCACAACGGCGCTGGGCTTCAGCCGCGGAAAGTTTCTGCTGATGCAGATGGCGGTGATTCCCCTCTTTGCGCTCACGATTCCGATCTCCGCTTTGCTGGCGGAGCGTGGCCGACGTCGCGTGATGCTAGCGGTCACGGTGGCGATTGCGCTCTTCGGTCTGGTGATGGCGAAGATCTTCGTGGCAGGAACCACTGGCGCGCTGGCGATGATGGGGCTGGGCCTGGCGCTGATGGGCATGACCTACGGTCCACTCGGCACCGTCATCTCGGAGCTCTTCCCTACGCCGGTCCGGTACACGGGAAGCTCGCTCGCCTTCAGCTTTGCGGGCATTCTGGGCGGATCGCTCGCGCCCTATGCCGCAACCTACCTCGCACGAAATCACGGCCTGGCGTATGTCGGCTATTACCTTGCCACCGCCGCAGCACTTTCGTTCGCCGGTCTTCTGACGGTGCGCGAGACCAGGGATGATGATCTCGCTCGCACCACAGATTAGACCTGACTAGGGCTGCGTCGGTTTGCCCTGGGCGTAGTTCGGTACGCTGTGCGTGTACTTGCGCAGAACGAATTCGCGCACCAGATTGCCGATGGAGCTTGCCGCAATGCCCAACAGGGCGTTGTCTACCGTTAACCGGGCACCGCGATCTTCGGCGGGATGGTAAAGATTCGAGATACCTCCGGCGGCGAAGCTGCCCAGAATGTAGGAATAGTTCGGCTGGGAGCGGCCGTTGTCTCCACGCGTCACAACGGACCGGGAGACGGCATACCAGGCACGCGTCGAATTGCTTCCCGACCCCATGTAGAAGTAGCGCGGGTCCTGGTGGAAGATGGACGGGAAGATCGCGAAGCCCAGAAAACGGCCAAGAGCGCTGGTGGCATAGGATGCTCCGTAGCGCTTCGCATACCCCTCAGCGCCTTGTCCGTAGGCAGGAAACCGGTCCCGGGCCTGCTCGACGCCAGCCACAACGCCCGTAATCACAAAGGCCACAGGGTCGGTGCGGGTCTTGATCGCCAGGTCGAACTTCTGTTTGGCCGGGAGCGGCGCGGCATTCCAGATATAGCTGCTGTAGAAGTTTGGAACGATGCCGAGGACGCGCTGCTTCTCCGCCATTTTGACTTGTTCGACCGCCAGTTCTTTTTGCGTTACAACGACCTCAACGTCGGCACTGGTGCGCAACAAGGGCAACGCGATCGTGGGAAGCTGATGACTCTGGCCCTCGCGCAGATCGATTTCGTCCGTCTTCAGCGTTTCCAGGCCGGGCGAACTGATGGTCACGCTGTATTTGCCCGGGGAGAGATTCGAGAACCGAAAGACACCCTCAGCGTTCGAAGTAATGACGGTCTCGCTGGCGCTGCCCTCCATCGCGAGGGTCACCTTCGCTTCGGGAACCATGCCTCCGTTGAGGTCGAACACCGTGCCGCCGATACTGCCGGAG
>JAHFTZ010000313.1 GCA_023265355.1 Terriglobus sp. | reverse complement strand
CCCGGAACAGCTTCGGATGATGACACAGCCGGAGCTGGACGTTCTGAAGGTGCTTCTGCAGCAGGAGCGTGACTGGAACCGTGGCGACCTGGACGCGTTTGCGGCGGGATACAAGCATGCACCCGACATTCTGTTCATGGGTGGCAACTTCGTGCGCGGCTACGAGGCGATGCTGGCCAACTACCACAAGACCTATCCGACGCGTGAGACGATGGGGCAGCTCACCTTCAGCGATCTCGACCCAAAGGTTCTGGACGGCAGCTACGCGATCCTTACGGGCACCTACCACCTGGAACGGGCGAAGAAGTTTGGCGGATCGGCGGACGGCGTGTTCTCGCTGGTGCTGGAAAAGACGGATGCGGGGTGGAAGGTCATTCTGGATCACACGACGTAGATAGGTGGTACACCGTAGGACCTACGGTTCTAATCCATTGTCTGTCACGCGAAGGGTTTCGGAGAAACGTTTAGGATCTTCGTCAGGTGAGTCGTCCGCAATGATATGTCCGGGACCCAGTTTATCTCCGTTGATCTCGGCGGTCTGCTCGTCTTCTTGTTTTAGGTAAGTAAGCACGATCCCGTCGGGGCTTACCTGAACTTCACCCCATATCAATTCGTCGCGGTCCCAGACCCTGCGGTACTTTGAGGTGCTGCAGGAGATGACCTCGAGATGGAGGCGGCCTCCGGTATCACCGATTGCAGTGCCTGAAAGCAGGTACCACGACTCTAAGGGATTGGGTGATTTGAGCGGATGAATAAAGAAGGTATGTTTGTCGAACTCCTCTCCTCCTCCTCCAATGAGAGTCCATTTTCCCTTCGCCTCTGAAAAGCATTGGACGATGGGTCGTGTATTAGGGATCGCATCACCACCACGCATGATCACCATTGAGCTCACTGCTATCAAAGAGTGAGAAGTCTTGGCGAGGAAGATCTGCGGCGTATTAGTGCTCCACTCAGGAGGCATCGTTTCGTCGCGCTCTTGCATACAGGCGAGATACGCCCGGATCGCGCTTGCATCTCTCATGTCGGATAACCGAGCGAGCGTGATCCGAGTGATGAAACCTGTTAGGTCCTTCGTTCTTTTCAGCGCAACCTGAGGAGATTCATCCGACTCGTCCTGGTGGTCTAGCAGAAGATGATCGTTCATGCGTGTGTACTGATCCCTGGCCTGCGAGCAGTCCGCTGGCCCTGGGGTCTGGGCGTTCGCTTTGAAGACCAGAACGAAGAGGAAAACGACCAAGGCTCTCTTCATATGGCCAGACACAGGGACAACCTACTCATTCCGATCTCCTACCAGCCGAAGACGCCTCGCCCACGTGTCCTTTCCTCGCGGAGTCTTGCGGCCTTTTCTTTCGGCACATAGGTATCGACCGCACTCTGCGCCCGCACATCGTCAAAATAGATCAACGACTCAGCGATGAGCGAATTGTATCCGGTTGGAGCCCTTTGGGCCGCCGCCATGATCAGCGGTATTGACTGCTTGTCTTGAATCTGAGCCAAACCCCTCGCGGCATAAGCGACAATGAGGTAATTGTGAGACTGCAATGCTCGCTGCAAGAGTGGAATTCCACGTGGGTATCCGGTCGTCGCCAATGGCAGTATTTTGCCCGGAATATCTTGCTTCGCATATTGCCAAGCAGTCTTCATCGAGACATTGTGGGCATCAGCCCATGCTTGAAGTTCCGGTGACTGACTCGTCATTTTTCCTTGGGATTCGGAGTACACCGAATCGGGCACGTTGCTATCAACCGCGAGCGTTGCCTGCTCCAGCAGAAAATTCCAGTAGATGGAATCGCGGTCTTTAAGTTTCACCAAACCAGACGCGATGCTAACTTTTATGTCGACATCGGTTGCCCGCTTGAACTGCTCTTCAAGGGCTGGAATGGCCTGTACCGCGCCGGCGTCGGCGATGACAACAACGCTCCTGGGGCAGACTTCGCCCGAGCCTAAACGTGAGATAGCATCATCCAGTTCGGTAGGTGCCTTCTGCGCATGCGCCAGACCGTGTTGAAGCAGGCACACCAGAAGAAAACACAGACCAATCTCCCTGACAAAATGCGGGAGCAGTTGTGACCTGGACGTTTGGGCCGTCATCGTGCACCAATCTCCTCGAACTGTTTTGGGAGCTCTCTTGATGGCCTGGCAGTTTGTGGGGCCTCTTTGGGGCTAGAAGCTAGAAGATAAATGCTTACAGCGAGAGGATTTCCTTTTCCTTGGCCTTGAAGAGGTCTTCGACGCGCTTGATCTCCGTGTCCGTCATGGCCTGGGTCTCTTCCATCGCGCGCTTTTCGTCGTCGGCGGAGATGAGTTTGTCCTTGGTGGCCTTCTTAATGGTGTCGTTGCCGTCGCGGCGGATGTTGCGGATCGAGGTCTTGTGATCTTCCAGAACGCTGGCGAGTTGCTTTACGGCTTCCTTGCGGCGCTCTTCCGTCATGGGAGGAATGGGGATGCGGATCACCTTGCCGTCGTGCATCGGATTGAAGCCCTGGCCGGAGTTGCGGATGGCCTTTTCGATCATGGGAACGACGGTGGGGTCGAAGGGAGAGACGACGATGAGCGTTGCTTCCGGCGTGCTCACGGAGGCGAGCTGGTTCACCGGCATCTCGCTGCCGTAGTAGTCCACACGGATGGCGTCCAGCATGTGGACGCTGGCGCGGCCGGTGCGAACGCCCACCAGACTGGCGCGGAAGTCGTCCACCGTCTTGTTCATACGTCCCTGGATCTGGCCCTGAAGCTCTTTGAGGGCGGGAATGTTTGCCATCTGCGATGCCATGAATCAACCTCGTTCGTAAAATACGCGTGAAGGAGATTCTATCGGACGAGGAACCGTCCCGTCTTTCCGGAAGACCTCCTAGCGCGGGTTGAGGTAGATGGGATTGCCCACCAGCCAGAGCGTGCCGTCGGGACCGCGAACGTCCACGCGCACCCAGTGTGGCTCGCCATCGCTCTGCCACGTTCCGGTGCGTTGCTCTTCTTCGCCCGCTGCTGGCTGCGTGGGGAGCCAGTCGACGGCCTTGCCATCGCAGAGCACGACCGGAGAAGCCCCCTTTACGTCGTGCAGTTTCAGGGTGAAGCGGACCTGATGCCCGGTGGTGGCTCCGAGGATGTCGCCCATCTGCGCCGAGGTGGCCACGTGCTCCACGTCGGCGGTGGCGCTCCACTCCATGCCGCGCGTCTTCGTCCCCTGTGTGTCGATGAAGACGTGGCCCGCGCGGATGCCGTCGAGGATGGCGCGCTCTGAGAGGTTCTCCGCGTAGACAACAGTGGTGGGATAGCCGATGGAGGTGGCACGATCCGCGGGAGTCGAGCTGTTGTGGTTGTCGCTGCCCGCGATCCCGACGATGTGAAAGCCTGCGTCCAGCTTCGATTGCCAGAAGGGGATGCCCGCAATCGGGCCCGAGGTGTTGCCGCCGTTAACGGCTTCAAGGACGCGGATGCGGCCCCAATCGGTGTTGGGCGCGGTCCAGCCGCAGCCCATGCAGGATTCTCCACTCGGCTGCGCAGGATGATTGATGGAGAGGAGGCCGTGAAGCTGCTGGACTCGATCCAGAAGCAAGTTGAAGTTTGGAACGGTGTCCGTGAGGCGGAAGTCGATGGGTGCCGTCGTTCCGAAGACGTTCGCATGGCCGAGGAAGGTCGTGATCTCACGACCGGGGATCAGGAGGAGCTGGTCAAAGGCTGGTTGGAGCTCGCGCATGGCGTCAAAGTGCGATGTGGTGTTGTGGTCCGTGATGGCGATGAAGTCGAGCCCGCGCGCGGCGGCTGCTTCGACGGTGCGATAGAGCGGGCAGGGAATCTTCTTGCC
>JAHFTZ010000312.1 GCA_023265355.1 Terriglobus sp. | reverse complement strand
CGTCGCTCCGTTTCCTACCGTCAGGCGCGGCCCAGTGAAGCCGATCGCGTTCATCCGCGTGTTCACCGCACTCGCCTGCGCCGGATGAATTGTGACGACTCCTGCAGTGTTCATGCGTCGACCTTCATAGTTACCGAAGAGAAACGTCTTCTCCCGACGAATCGGTCCGGAGAGGCTCGCTCCATATTGCCCTTGTGTGAGCGGAAGTTTGTTCTGCGATAGAGCGTTCTGCGCGTTCAGTCGCTGGTTACGCAGAAAGCCGTACACCGTACCGTGAACATCCTTGCTGCCGCTGCGTGTGACGATATTGAAGTAGCCACCGAGCGCGCGGCCAAACTCAGCCTGTCCGCCCGAAGTCACGACCTGAAACTCGCGAATCACATCCAGACCGTAGGAGTTACCTGCCAGACCGGCGGCATCGTCGTTGGCGGAGAGTCCATCGACGACAAAGCTGTTGGAGAAGTTACGTTGGCTGTTAATCGAATAGCCTTGTCCGACTACGGGCGACGTCTCTGCGAAGGTCTGCACGCTCGCCGTATTCGTAGGACTCACACCCGGCGTAAGCAACGCGAGATCCAGAAAGTTTCGCCCGCTATACGGAAGGTCATTAATCTCTCGTTGCAGAACAGTTTCGGAGATCTGGCTGCGGTTCTCTTCTACGACTGGGGGTTGCGCGGCAACGGTGATGGCGGTCTTTTCCTTCGCCATCACCATCTGCAGCGTCAAATCAAAAGCGCCTCCTACGGTCAACTGAATCTCGCGGGTCGTCGCTGCGAAGCCATATGTCTGCGCGGTAAACCGGTAGGCACCGACAGGGAGAAACGGAACGCGAAAGCGTCCCTGGCCGTCGGTTTTTACTGTCCTTGTCTGATTCGTAGCAATCTCCAGAACAGCGATCTCTGTTTGCGGTATGGCCGCACCGCTCGGGTCAAGCACTCTTCCTGTCACGGAAGCAGTCGTCAAAGTACCCTGCGCAAAAGCCAAGGTGGATGAGGCCAGCAAGGCACTCAAAAAAATACATCCAGGTCGAATCATTTGTCCTCTCCAGCGCTGGGCTGCGGCTGTACCGCAGCGTCCCTTGTTCTAGATTTCGTGGGAACAATCGCTGGAGCCTGGAGGCCCGCGCTTGGGTTGCGCGTGCGCGGTCTTGTAGAGGATCCCGAGACTGTGCTGAAGCTCAACTCTCTGGTTGCTTGTAAGAGGGACGCTTTCGGAAACAAGGGTAGGCGCGCCGATATCACTGGAAAAGTCCGGGGCAGGACTTACACCTTGAAACGGGCATCGTTCAGAGATACGGGATACTGCCGGAGCACGGCTTGCACCGAAGGCATCCGCGTCCATGGAACAGTGATGCTTCCCATGCGCTCTGCAGCAGGCAGGCAATGAAATCTCTGCAACACGCATCGGCGTCGCAGCCAATGCAAGCAGCGGGAATAAAAAGAGAGCGAGTAGAAGCGTAGGCTTCCAACGCCTTCTGTCTTCTGCGAATTGTTGAAACACTACACGCACAGGCCGCTCGATCTCATACCGTGGGCATCCTCTGCTCTGCATGGACACTCCATCGAACGTTCTGAGCAAAACTACTCAATGCGCAGACGCATTTCTGCGAAAGAACGTAGAAGATGCCTTCAGAACTTCAAGATGGAAGGATTAGGAGAGAACAGGTGCGGGAGGGCCGCGTTTGAGCCGGCTCCTATCGCGGGAGATCCGCCACTTCGACTCGGTCTGCGCCAATCCGCAGGGATGGCTCACGATCAAAGCGTAGATGGTGCTGGAGCTCGAAGGTCGCACAGCGTGGTGAGCCACCACGGACACTTGCGGAGCAAAGGGACATCTCTCCGCAGGACGGCTGAACTGATGCGTATGTGTTGGAGTACTCTTCTCCGTCATTCCACCAGCACAGGAGTGCTTCCCACCGCGCCTGCAACAGGCAGGCATGTGCCCCTCCGCGTTCTGGCTCAGAGCAAAGAGCGGCGACGCGAGGGGCAGACCGAAAACGGCCAGCAGCAGAATGGAGAGGAGTCTTCTCACTGAATTGATTGAAGCATTACGGACGTGAACCCGCAAGCTCCTAAGCGCTCATCCCGTGCCTTCGACTAAAAAGGCTTCGATTCGACTCGCTCCTGGCGCACGCCGAGACCGACAAACTGAGCAGCCTTCCCTTGAATCCAGTGTGAGTGCGAAGCGAGCCTCAACATCAAGGGCATCTTCGATAACTTCCCTGCAAGCGCCGGCTTCAACAGGTTCTTCTGCACGGCTCCTTGGAAAGTCTGCACGACCTTCGCAGGCCACAGTCTCCGCTCCTGCACCTCGTCCACCATCTCGTCCGTCAGCCTGCCCTCGCGTAGAGGCACGGCTAACAGATTCGCCGTTGCCACGGCATCCTGCACGGCTAAGTTGATGCCCACGCCCCCAACGGGGGACATCGTATGCGCGGCATCGCCGATACAGAGCATCCCAGGCGCACTCCACTTGAGGAGACGCTCTACAGAGACAGTCAACAGCTTTACATCGTCCCACGTCGCTAAGGCGTTCACCGACGCGCGCAACTCCGGTGCGGCGGTTGCAACATCATGGCGAAAAGCATCCAATCCACGAACGCGAATCGCCCCTGCCTGCCCCTTCTCCACCACGTAGGCGCACTGAAGATAGTCTTGTCGCTCAATCGTGATCAGAAACTTCCCACCATTGGAGTGCATCCCGACTCCTTCCAATGCGTCGGCACTCTTCTCAACGCGAAACCAGAAGACGTCAATCGCCGCGTGCTCGTCTTCTACCGCGAGACCGGCGGCGGCGCGCACGGTGGAACTTCTCCCATCCGCTCCAACCGTAAGTGCTGCACGGACCTCCATCGATCCCTGCGGCGTCTCTGCATGCACGCCCACCACGCGCCCGTTCTCACGCAGCAAAGCGGTTACATTGGCCTCCATCACGATCTTCAGCCGGGAAAAGAGCTTCCCTTTCTCCACGATGAAGTTGAGAAAGTCCCATTGAGGCATGAAGACGATATAGGGACAAGGTGTCTCAAGCTGCGAGAAGTCCACAAACGTGACCTTCCCTCCGTCAAAGTCTCCGCCCAGACGGTCTACCTTCTGATGTGGGACTTTCAGAAAATCTTCGAGCAGGCCCAGGTCCTGCATGATCTGCGTCGTGGAAGGATGGACGGTATCTCCTCGAAAGTCACGAAGAAAGTCTTTATGCTTCTCCAGCACAACCGTCTCCACACCTGCCCGAGCCATCAGATACCCCAGCATGATCCCCGCTGGTCCTCCTCCTGCAATACAACACTGGACCTTCATCTCTGCCTGCATGCGATCCCTACCTCCTACGGCATTCAACAAAATACTCGTACTTTCAGGAGAAAAGAAACGAACGATAACGATTTAGACTCCAAATCCATCGTCAAAGGTGACTGCGTAAGGCAAAACGCCGTCTAATGGGAAGACATGAAAAAGCTGCTGCCCTGCCTTGCCCTGTTCGTTTTCCTAGCGTCGAACCTGCGCGCCGCCGATACTGCGCGATTCGATCTATCCGGACCAAAGGTCGAGGTCAAGGTAACCCGCGGCGACACCGTACTCCCCATCTCACAGGTACCGAACCTGCAGGCCGGGGACAAGATATGGCTGCATCCCGATCTGCCACCTACGCAATCGACACATCTCCTGCTTGTAGCGGTCTTCCTGCGCGGCACAACCAATCCGCCGCCTGATATCTGGTTCACCCGCCTCGAAACCTGGGATAAAAAGACACGTGCGGAAGGCGTAACGATCACGGTGCCGGAAGAGGCGCAGCAAGCCCTCCTTTT
>JAHFTZ010000311.1 GCA_023265355.1 Terriglobus sp. | reverse complement strand
GTCGACTCGAACAGCTATCCCGCGGAGATGGGAACTGGCACGGGTGGACAGATCAGCATGCTCACGAAGAGCGGCGGGAACAAGTTGCATGGAGGTGCGTTCGAGTATCTCCGCAACGACTTCTTCGATGCACGCAACTTCGCTACACGCGTCAACACTCCAAATAACTCCCCAAAGTTTCGCCTCAATGACTTCGGCGGTTCACTGGGTGGAGCTCTCATCAAGGACAAATTCTTCGCCTTCGGTGTGTATGAAGGTCTTCGCCAGATTTATGTGACGCCCTATGCTTCCGCGACGCTGAGCAACTATGCAAAGTCGCTTGTATCCCCAAATGCCGCCATTGCTCCGCTCCTGGCAGCATTTCCTACCGATACGGTTGGCACGGTTGCTTCTGAAGCAGGTGCAAAAACGATGTCGGTCGCTGTAACGCGTGTCGGTCCGAACCGCATCCAGGAAGACTTCGGGATGCTCCGTCTCGACTACCACATCAACGAGCGCTTCAGCCTCTTCGCTCGCTATCACCGCGATCAGGGCACTGCGAGCTTGACGCAGGATGCTTCGTTGAGCCAGTTCGGACAGGTGTCTGTACCGCAGAACGGCGCCATTGCCTTGAACCAGGTGTGGGGACCACGTCTCTTCAACGAAACGAAGTTCGGTTATAACGGCGTGAAGATGCGCGTGCTCGGTATCTCCGGACCAAGCCCGAGTGCCGACCTGACCCGCAGCCGTATCGCGGTTGCAGGTCTCACCAATGTGGGCGCGCTGATCAGTCTTTCTAGCTCATTCAACGGCGTTGGCGCACCTTACACGGGCCAGAGCTTCAACTACATCGACAATCTCTCGCTCACGCGTGGCGGTCACAACATGAAGTTCGGCGTAGAGGTTCGCACGATCGGTCTGTATAACAATCAGCTCGGTGGAACGACCTACACCTACAACTCCATCTCCAACTTCATTGGCGACCCGACCGTTTCTCCTGTACTCGCACCGAACCGTCCGGATCAGATCCAGTTCTTCGGCGATCTGAGCGATCTGAGCCCCTTCACGGGCCTGAGCGGCAATGCCCACGTGAAGCAAAACTATTACATCGGCTATGCGCAGGACGAATGGAAGCTGACCCCAAGCCTCACGCTCAGCTACGGTCTGCGTTACGAGTACTTCTCTCCCCTGCACGAAGATCGCAACAAGATTGTGACCTTCGACATGACCAACGGAACGATCAACCCCAGAGACACGCGGGACTGGTACCAGTCCTCGAAGGCAAACTTCGGACCGCGCGTTGGACTTGTCTTTGCACCATCCTCGCTGCGAAACATGACCGTCTTCCGCATCGGCGGCGGCGTATTCTACGGCCCGGGACAGACGGAAGACCAGATCCAGCCGGAAGCCAACGATCGCGTGACCCGTACGTTCACCTCCGGCAAGGTCTACCCGATCGTCCCGGCGAGTGACGTCTATGCGGGGTATGACATCAACAGCCCAACCCTCGGCTACCAGCCGCGCGCTTACGCTCCGCAGTACAAGGTTCCGGAGCGCATCGTGACGTACACGGCTTCGGTCCAGCAGCAGCTTCCTGGACAGTTTTCCATGATGCTCGGCTACGTTGGATCGACCGGACGCAACCTGTTCCTTCGTTCGATCACCAACCTGATCACGGGCGTGACGCAGAATGCTACGACCGGTGCAGGAACGGCCGTTCGTCAGTTCGGTGGACGCTTCGCCGAGGTGGATTACAAGACCTCGGGCGGTGTGGATCAGTACCACGCACTGCAGAGCACATTGCAGCGCCGTTTTGTTTCGGGGCTGTCCTTCGGAGCACAGTACACCTGGGCGAAGGAGCTGGGAACGTCTTCAGGATCCAATGAAGCGATGACGTCGCAGGCACCTCTTCCACTCTATGGATCCGCACCGGAGTATGGTCGTGGCAACTTCGATATTCGTCACTCGGCGAACATCACCACGCTGTACGAACTGCCGATCGGCCGTGGAAAACGGATGGACTTCGGTTCGGTCGGCAACACGCTGGCCGGTGGATGGCAGCTTGGTGGCATCGTGAACTTCCGTTCGGGTCTGCCGATCGATGTTCAGATCACGCGCTCTGATCTGGCCTACGTCGGAAATGCAGGGACGCCGATCGCTGGCCGGGTGTATTCGGCTCCTCAGTGCTCGACCACACCTTGCACGGCAACTTCACTCCAGACAACGGCTGTGGTCAATACGCCGGGCGGCGGCAATAGCCGCAACGTTCGACGTCCTAACCGTGTGGCAGGAATCAATCCTTATATCAGGAGCAACTATCAGTGGCTGAACCCCGCTGCATTCAGCACTCCCGCTCCTGGTACCTACGGCAACTCTCGCCGCAACGATTACAGCGGACCCATTCTCGCGCAGGTTGATTTGACGCTGACGAAGAAGTTCGCCATCACGGAGCGCATCGGTACGGAGTTCCACGCCAATGCCTACAACGTTCTGAACCATGCGAACTTCGCCATCCCTGGCAACGTTCGCCTGGCCCAGGTCAACGGCGTAACTCCGAATGCTGCCTTCAGCTCCGGTGCCGCCAGCGCGGGTACCAACTTTGGAACTCTGAACAGCACGGTTTCCAACCAGGTAGGTATCGGAACGAACCGTCAGCTGGAGCTGGCCATGCGAGTTACCTTCTAAAGCGGATCTGCTCTCCGCAACAGAAGAGGCTGGAGCGAAATGCTCCAGCCTCATCTTTTTGCCTATGGAAAGGGCTAAGCCGTTCGGTTCCGCGTGATCAGGTGATAGATGCCGAGTAGAATACAGGCGCCAACGAGCGACATTAAAAAGCCAGCGCTCTGGCCTTCCTGGTAGTGACCGATAGCGCGACCAAGAAATGTGCCGAAGAAGCTTCCTGCGATGCCAATGAGGACCGTGATGATAAAGCCAGCGGGATCCTTGCCGGGCATGATGAGCTTGGCGATAATGCCGATCACAAAGCCGATGATGATGGTCATAATGATGCCGTGGTTCATGGGTTCCTCCGGGAGATGTAAGTTCGGGTGCAGTCGTGGGATGCGAGATTGTGCAATTTGACTGCCGGGGTTCTATTTTTCTCAAATTTTGCACAGATTTCGGTGCTTGACTGTTACGCGCGCCGGGGATATTCTTTGCGCAATCGGCCCACACTCTTTGGCATATCGCGCCAATCCGGTCCGTTCCACCTGCATGGGTGAGTCCTGCGCCCATCGCTCCCGCATCCAATTCCATAGCAGCTCCCAACCCCACACGGAGGCATAGCCCGCATTGGTCAAAAAAGCGATCGAGATCACTCCCCACGTCGAGAACCTCTTCGGCAACCGCGACGAGAACCTCAGACTTATCGAGGACTCGCTGCATGTCAGCATTGATCTCCGTTCCGATTCGATTCTGATCTCTGGCCCGGAAGAGGCGGTGAATCGAACGCACCAGATCTTCGCCGATTTTGACCACCTGCAGCGAGCGGGCGTTCTGCTGCAGAATGGTGAGCTCCACGCTCTGATCAAGTTGGTCGTCGCCGATCCTACGGCAACGCTGCGCACGCTGATTGACAGCGGGCGGCAGCGCTCCGCGGTGGGCATCAAGCGGATGGTGAATCCGCGCTCCCCTAACCAGAAAAAATATGTCGAGGCCATCGAGCAGGCAGATATGACCTTTGGCATCGGACCTGCGGGAACGGGCAAGACCTACCTTGCCGTGGCGATGGCGGCCTCTGCATTGCTGGCAAAGAAGGTCTCGCGCATCATCCTTGTACGTCCGGCGGTCGAAGCGGGAGAGCGTCTCGGGTTCCTTCCGGGATCGTTAC
>JAHFTZ010000310.1 GCA_023265355.1 Terriglobus sp. | reverse complement strand
TGCTGGGGATGATGGGGATTCCGCTGCCGAAGGAGATGACTGGAATGGATCTTCGGGTCAAGCTTTAGCTTAGACAACGAATGAGTTGAGTTCACTAAGATGCGTCATCTTAGCATCCATCAGTTAGCTCCTCTAGAGAATCAGTCGGTTCGGCTTCGCAAACGGCATTTGGAAGCCAAAATGAGGCTTCGAAGGTCAAGATATCTGTCGCTGGCGATCAACGAAAAGAATGGTCTCGGCATATGTACCCAGACCATTCTTCTGAAGTATCAAATATGATGATAATTAGTTTGCGGGTGTGCCTGGACGGCAGCAGACGGTGCAACTCGAACCCGTCGTGCTGCATGATTTTTCAAACTGGAAACCATCAGGATCAACGCAGAGGCATTGAAAATTAGAGTTTCTAATATCTTTGCCGGGTTTTGTTTTCGTATTTCCCGAAGAAGCTACGGCATATCCAGCCGTTAGAAGTGTGAGTGCGCAGAATTTCACGACAAGTTTTGTCATTTATGTTCTCCATTGCTGATTGGGTTGAAAGGAGGATTTTTTATTTGAAGCTCCCCAATAACCTCCTCCTGATCATGTTCAGAAAGTTCTCCAAGCCAGGAGTGGGTAATGGTCCCCTTGTTGTCTATCAAAAGTAGTGTGGGAGTACCAAAAACATGCAGTTCTACAAAATTTACGTTCGCGATATAGGGCAATCCATTTAGCCCATGAGTATCGAGATCATGTTGTGCGACAAACGAATCGTCTGGAAAAATTGATAACAGTGAAGTATTCAATCCAGCCTTATCTACCCGGGCTTTAACTTTCCGATAAAACGACATGTTCTTTTCGCAGTGTATGCAGCCATAGCGCAAAGCCATGAGGAGTGTACGATTGTGCTGATTCCAGTCGTACCCTATTGGAGGTTGAATTTGGCGACCCGGATTTAGCGCGCTCTGTAGCTCTTCCGCAGCAGCAACTCGTTTCGCATCCGCTCTACGATTGATCTGTTGTCTAATTAGAACGATCGCTATTATTGCTGCGAAAACAATGATCGCAACGTTGGCAGCAACATCGAGTTTCTTTCGTAAGGATTCGGACGAAGCCTGATTCATGGAGCCCAAAGTATCAGATACGCCTCTAGAGGGCTCTCTTAAATCCTGAAATCCTAAGCGTCGCGTACCATTTTGGGATTGTTTTCCGTGCCAAGATTTTTTTGCAGCTAACGCAAAAATAATTATGGATCATTTTGAGAGCATCACAGGCTACAGACTTTTTAGCAGTTTTACAGGTCGCGGCGGTTTTCTATGGCGCGGGTCAAAGTAATCTCATCGGCGTATTCGATGTCCGAACCGGCGGGGACGCCGGTGGCGATGCGGGAGACGCGCAGGTCGCGGCGGGCTTGGTGGATCTCCGTGGCGAGATAGGTGGATGTGGCCTCGCCTTCAGTGGTGGGGGAGAGCGCCAGGATGATCTCGTCGGCCTCTGCGAGGCGGTTCAAAAGATTGCCAATGCGGAGATGCTCCGGGCCAACACCGTTGACGGGCGAAAGTGTGCCGTGGAGGACGTGGTAGACCCCGTTATAGGTGCGCGAGCGCTCCACTGCGGCAATGTTGGTGGGCTCTTCCAGGACACAGATCGTGCGGTGAGACCGGGTGGGGCTGGTGCAGAAGGTACAGGGGTCGACGTCCGTAATGTTGTTGCAGATGGAGCAGAGGTGCAGCTTCGCCTTCAGGTTCAGAATCGCGGCGGAGAGAGAATCGGCGTCCACCTGCGAGGTGCGCAGGATGTGGAAGGCGAGGCGCTGCGCGGATTTGGAGCCTACGCCGGGCAGCTTGCGCAGCTCGTCGATCAGGCGGGACATGGGGGGAGCGAAGCGTTCCAAGGGAGTTCCCAGTTGCTCGTTTGTAGTTTTAGTTAGCTGCCAAGACCGGGCAGGTTCAGGCCGCCGAGCAGGCCGGACATGGAGGACTTCATCGCCTCGTCGGCCTTGCGCCCGGCCTCGTTGACGGCAGCAGTGATGAGGTCTTCGAGCATCTCGATGTCGCCCGGAGCGGAGGCGGTGAGCGCGGCGGGATCGATCTTGAGGCGAAGGAGTTCTTTGCGGCCGTTCATGCGCGCGGTCACCATGCCGCCGCCGACGGTTGCTTCGACGACGGTGGCCGAGAGCTTCTGCTCCATCTCGTCCTGCATCTGCTTGGCCTGGCCCATCATGTCTTTCATCTTTGCGAGGTCGGATAAGTTCATAACAGTCTTTAGTTTCCAGTTTAGTTTTTAGATGTTGGCTACTTGCGCAGGTCGCGGACGTTGGTCACTTCGGCGTTGAAGAGCTTCTGCGCCTGCTGGACGGTGGGGTGGTTCATGGCGAGCGTCTGTACGGAGCCTTCGCGTGCCGGTTTTGCTTTCTTTTCAGAGAGTTTGATGGCAGGGTCGGCGGGAAGGATGACCAGGCGCAGGCCTGCGGCGTCTTTTGCCCGAAGAGCACCTTTGATAATCTGCTCGGTTTCGGCGCGGACGAGGAGCTTCAGCGTGGCGGGGTTGATGTCGGTCTGAATCCGAAGCTCGCCGTCGGCAATCACCCAGTCGGCGTCTTCCAGACGCTCCGCGGCAGAGGTCTGGCCTTTGGCGGCAAAGAGGGCTTCGAGCGCGGCACTGCGAAGCTGGTCGGCTTCACCGCCCACTTCGGACTTTGGTTGGCTCTCGGGATCGGCAGTCGGCAGTTCGGTGACTGCGGCTGTCTCCACGGCGTGAATGGTTGTTACCGTGATGGGTTCTGGAACGGGAACCGGCTCAGGAAGGATGACCGGTTCTGCTATCGCGATAGCGATGGGCGCTTCCGCGACTGCAAGCGCCCCCTCGGTGCGGTTTGGACTCTGCTGCGTGGTGGAGGCGCTTGGCGTCTTGCGCGCGCTGTCGTTTGCGAAGGGCGAGATGCTTTGTGGGGCTTCTGTGGCGCGGGGAGGAGAAGCAGATCTCTCCGCTTCGCTTCGCTCCGGTCGAGATGACGGGGGGGTGAGGTTTTGCTCTGGTCGAGACAACGGGGGGACGGTTGGCTCCGGCCGGGGTGATGAGGGGACGATTGCCCGCTCCGACGGAGATGATGCAGGGACGGTGGTTGGTGCGGGGGGGAGAGGTTGCGGACGGGGCGGTGCTGCTGGTCGTGATGTGGGGGCAGGTCGCGACGTGGGTGCGCTGGTGGGGAAGGCGCTGAGGAGTTCTTCCAGCGGAAGCAGGCGTTGGAGGTGCACGAGTTTCGAAAGACCGAGTTCGAGGTGGAAGCGCTGTTCCTGCCGGAAGCCGAGGTCGTCGAAGGTGCGGAGCATCATCTGCAGGAAGCGTGTGAGCTCTTCTTCGGTGAAGAGCATGGCCGAACGTGCTGCGCGTTTGCGCTCTTCGGGCGAGATCTGGAGCAGGTCGGAGTTTGCGTTCTCCGGAGTCAGGTTGGCGATCTTGGCCATGACGGTGTTGCGGAGGTAGCGGACGAAGTGGCGCGCGAGCTGCGCTGGAGAGTTCCCGGCATCCAGCAAGCGCGCGGCGATGGTGAGGACTTCGGCGGACTGGTTCTGCGAGACGGCTTCCAGGATCTGCTCGAAGACGGTGTTCGGCACGGCGCCCATCAGGTCGCGGATCTGGGTGGCGTCGAGCGCGGGCTTGCCCTCGACCGTGGGAGCGGAGGCGATGGCCTGATCCATGATGGAGAGCGCGTCGCGCATGGAGCCATCACCGGCCTCTGCCAGAAGCGCGAGTGCGGCCTCGTCGGCGAGGATGCCTTCCTTGGCGGCGATACCACTGAGTTCGGTGATGATGTCGTCGAGTTTCACGGCGTGAA
>JAHFTZ010000309.1 GCA_023265355.1 Terriglobus sp. | reverse complement strand
AGCGTTCCGGAGATGGGAGAAGGAATCTCGGCATCCACCTTATCTGTCGAGATCTCGAAGAGGGGCTCGTCGCGCTGGACGGTGTCGCCGATCTTCTTGAGCCACTTGGTGATCGTGCCTTCGGTGATGGACTCGCCCATCTGCGGCATGGGAACGTCTGTGTTCGCGGTGGCTGCTGCGGGTGCGGCAGCGGCAGCGGGAGTGGGAACTGCATCCTTTTGCGCGTCTGCTGGCGGTGCGGCAGGAACGGGGACACCCGGGGTAGCGCTTGCTGCGGCTGCCGGAGCGCTGGTGGCAGCGGAGCCTTCTTCCGCCATCACGGCGACGACGGTGTTGACCTCTACCGTTGCGCCCTCCTGCACCTTGATCTCAAGGAGCTTACCTGCAACGGGCGATGGAATCTCGGCGTCGACCTTGTCCGTGGAGATCTCAAAGATAGGTTCATCGCGCGCGACGGTGTCGCCGACCTGCTTGAGCCACTTGGTGAGTGTGCCTTCGGTGATGGACTCGCCCATCTGGGGCATGACGACATTGGTAGGCATGAAGGGATCCTTTTCCTTTTTAGGGCGCAAAGAACACGCGTTCGCACTCAAGATTATAGAGTGCATGGGAGATAGCTGTAACGCCTGCGCGGTTATCGGAGAGCGGCGGCTAGGCGATCTGGCCCAGAAGCTGGTCCAGCGTCTCCACCTGCAGGATCTGGCGGTTAAAGACGTGGCCAAAGCGGCTGGCGATGGAGTTGGAGGCGTTCTCCAAGGTCGGCCGGAGGGAAAACTCCTCGCCGACCTCCAGTTCCAGGCTGGTGACCTGGCGATCGGTGATGCCGCAGGGGACGATCCACTCGAAGTCGCGGAGATCCGTTGTGACGTTGAGCGCGAAGCCGTGCGAGGTAACCGCCTGCGAGACGTGGATGCCGATAGCGGCGATCTTTTTCTCCTGTATGGACGGCCCAGCCATCGTCCAAACGCCGGTGCGCTTGCAGATGCGCTGCGCGAGCACACCGAAGTCGGAGCAGGTACGGATGAGCGCCTCTTCCATCAGGCGAACGAAGTCCACGGGGCCGAGGTGCGGGCCTTTTTTGCCGGGAAGGTCGTCGCCACGCAGATCGAAGATGGGATAACCAACCAACTGACCGGGACCGTGATACGTGACGTCGCCGCCGCGATTGATCTCGTGAATCTCCGCACCTTTGGCCACGAGGAGTTCGTCGCTGGCAAGGATGTTGGCGCGTGTTGAATTTCGTCCGAGCGTCAGGACGGGAGGATGTTCGAGGAGAAGCAGCGTGTCGCCAATCTGCTGCTGCTTGCGCAGGGCAACTACCTCGTTCATGACACGGATGCCTTCGGTGTAAGGGATGCGACCGAGTTGGAGGAGGTTGAGGATCATGGCGTACTGATTAAGAGTAGCTTGTTCTATCCTTGGTCCTCAACAGGACGACTTCTGCACCGATCCCTTCGCGGTTGGACATTGCCAGTAGCTACGAGTCTTTTGATCAGTAGCTATCTGACGAGGATGCGACTTACCACGGCTTTACTGCCGTACGGTGTGCCCACTTCCCTCACGCACCCAGTTTCTGACGGTGAAGATCGCATCGGCGAATACTGAAGGGCTTTCTTTCGGAATGTTGTGGCCCGCCTTGATGACGCGGTGTTCGTGTTTACCGACGAACATTTTTGCGTGGTCCGCCGTGCCTCCAGGCTTCAGAGGATCGTCTGTACCGTCCAGGGTGACCGACGGAACCTTGATGGTGGGCCTGCCCGCTAACAGCGTCTCCAGCGGCCGGAGTCTCGGATCGCTCTGCGCCAGGCCGAAGTGGAACCGGTAGCAATGGAGCACGACATCGACGAAGTCTGGGTTGTCGAAGGAGGCTGCGGTCTGGGACAAAGTAGCTTCGTCGAAGCTCCAGTTCGGTGACCACTCCCGCCAAAGCATGCGGGCAATCTCTTTGCGCGACTTGGTCAGAGCGACGCGGCCTCGTTCGGTCTGAAAAAGATGCTGATACCAAATCGATTTCTCCAGGGACGGAGGATAACCTTCCTGTTGCCGCGCGATGTCCACGATGTCGTAACTGGCATAGGACACGAGCCCACCGATCTTGTCTGGCCACAGTGCCGCAGCAACACAGGATGCGAGCCCGCCCCAATCGAACCCAGCCACGATCGCTCCCTGGATGCCGAGAGCGTCGAGCACTTCGATCAGATCCTTCCCTAAAGCAGCCTGCTGTCCGGAACGCATCGTCGAAGGCGAAAGAAACGATGTAGGACCATAGCCCCGAACAAAGGGACGAATCACCCGCGCCCCTTGGTCTACAAGAAGGGGAACCACGTCATCAAACGCATGCACATCATAAGGAAAGCCATGCGTGAGGATGATTGGCCAACCATCACTGGTGCCGTCTTCAACATAGGTAACGAGGAGGTCGCTCGTTTGTAGCTGAAGAAGAGTGAAAGGCATTCTTTCTCCATTACGAATTAGGATGCACGAGGTGAGGTTGCAAAACCTATCCTTTCGGCTCGAACGAGCATGACCTGTTCACCGGTGGATCGGCTCGGTACGGAGAAAGCGAGTGGGGTTCGGCAGCCGTGCCTACGCCTAGCGATTCGCCCGATCCGCTGCCACGGCTCCCCAGATCATCGCGATCGGGTGAAGCACCGTCAGCGCCCAGCCCAGGGTCACGATCCCCAGAACTACATAGAGGACCAGCATGACCAGCGCACCGGGCACCGTGCTGTACAGCATGCCAAACGGCCCAAGGAAGAAGGTCAGCACCAACGAGAGAAGCACGCTCTTTCTGTTTGCCATGTTTTTTAGGATGCATTTCGATGAAAAATGGCTTGATTTTACAAGGACATAACGACTCCTTTCGTGACGGGCGATCTCACGACATAACGAGACTGGAAATCAATCGCCACCGTCTAACGCGTTATGAAACCGACCCCCCCTTTGCACGATAACTTGCACGATGAAGAAACGGATGAGCGTACCCACGAGGTATCGCTCTCCCGGCGTAATTTTTTGACCAACACAGGCGCGGCGATCGCCGCTGCCGTTGCTATACCCATCGCTGCTGCTGCGCAGGAACAGACCCATGTGCCGCGCTCGCCTGACCATCATTTCCCCAACGAGCGCCAGCCCGGGCCAAACAACGCGGCCCAGGATAAGCTGCAGCCGGATTCCGTCTGGGCGCCGGAGACCGACAACGGCACGGTGCCGCCCTTCAAGTACTCCTTCGATCTAGCGCACAAGGAGATCGATACCGGTGGCTGGACGAGACAGGTCATGGTGCGCGAGTTACCCATCTCCAAGGCCATGGCGGGCGTTGAAATGCGCCTTGTCTCAGGCGGCGTTCGGGAACTCCACTGGCACGTCTCCGCTGAGTGGGCGTATATGATCACGGGCTCCGCACGCATTACGGCGGTGGATGCAGAGGGTAGGTCCTTCGTCAACGATGTGAGCGAGGGCGACCTCTGGCTCTTTCCTGGCGGCATTCCGCACTCGATCCAGGGGCTCGGTCCGGATGGCTGCAAGTTTCTGCTGGTCTTCAACCAGGGAGATTTCGATGAGTTCTCGACGTTCCTCCTGAGCGACTGGTTTAAGCACACGCCGAGGGAGATATTGGCAAAGAACTTCAACACGTCTGCAGAAACCTTCGACAAACTTCCAAAAGAGAAGCTGTACATCTTTGCATCGGATGAGCCGCGCAAACTGCAGGAAGAGCAGGAGCAGGCCGCGCAGGGAACAGGAGCTATCCACGAGAAGTTTGTCTTCCGTACCACCGCGATGAAGCCGTCAAAGGTTACCGCCGGCGGCGAGGTGAAGATCA
>JAHFTZ010000308.1 GCA_023265355.1 Terriglobus sp. | reverse complement strand
GATGTGAAGACGGGAAAGATCGTGAAGGGCGATATTGTCAAACAGACCAAGCTTTCTCTCGACGCGGTAAAACACGTGCTGACCGCCGCCGGTTCCTCGCTCGCCAAGGTGGTGAGCGTGCGCGTCTACTGCTCGAATTCCGCCTACTTCGATTTGGCTTACATTTTTGGATGAGGCAACACGCTCCGAACCGTTGTCCGAGTCGATACCCAACAGCGCAAACGGTAGCCGCGCGCGAATCGCCTTCAGTGCCTCAAACACCCATACCTGCGCTTTGTTGATGACCGCTTGGGTCTCGGTCCAGCAGCTCGCTATATCGGTCACGTCCAGTATTTGACAGAAGTCCCCGTGCCCATCGCCACCGTCGTGCCCGACCAGGTCGATCTCGACAAACCCGGCTACGGCATTGTCCCACTGGGCAAAGGTGCGGATGGGGATCTGGCGCTTTAGGAGCGTTCCCGGCTTCGTGCCTGATCGCCCGCGCAGCGCGACGCTCTTGCGCGTGGGCGCAAGCACTCGGTCGATCGTCGCCGCGCTAATCCTCAAGAGCTTGTGCCGCGTCCTGGCATCGAGCGCAATCTCCCCATGCCTCTCCAGAATCGGAATAACCTCGGCCAAAATCCCCACCAGACGCTTGCCGCAGATGTAATCCAGAATCACCCAAATCTTGGTTAAAGCCTGCACCACCGATGCGTCATACACCGGCTGCCCAGCCCGCCTCTTCAAAGGGCGCATATCAGCCTGTAGTCGCAGCCGCCGGCTGACTTGCACCACTTTTGTGCCTCCTCGCAATAACCTCACCGCATACCAGCGGTTATGACCCGTCAGCGCGGCCAGTTCGTCCAGCATCCGGCCCTTTTCCTTCTTCCTCGCCCTGCGGTAACGACCCGCCACCACCTTCGCAACCAGCCTTCTTTCTCTCATCTGCAGCCTCATCTCGGCCCTCCGTCTGCTCAACTAGAGAGGCAATTTCGCTTACATTTTTTCGATGAGGCAACGAATCCATTTCACTTACATTTTCGATGAGGCAATACGCCTTGACCAGCCGACGACGCAGCGCTAGAGTGCCCCACTAATATCCGGACGATCAGGCAGAACAAGATGACGAGGCCGTCCTTCACGAAGCAAGTCGCGTTGTTTGTAAACGGCAAGACGTATTCGTTGGAGATCGAGAGCAGGACGACGCTCGCAGAAGCGCTTCGCGAACGACTCGATTTGACGGGAACCAAGGTCGGATGCAACCGCGCCGAGTGCGGAACCTGCACCGTGCTGGTGGACGGAAGGGCAGTCTACTCTTGCACGATGCTCGCCGTCCACGCGGCGGGAAAGAATATCCAGACGGTCGAAGGCGTCGCCCAGGCAGGCAAGCTGGATCCTTTGCAGCAAGCACTGATGGACGAGGACGGCCTGCAGTGCGGCTTCTGCACCCCAGGAATGATCATGTCCTTGAAGGCGCTGCTGAACAGGACGACGGATGTCTCCAGTACGGACGTGAGAGAAGCCATCGCAGGTAACTACTGCCGATGCGGCGCCTACCCCAACATCGTCGAAGCGGTCCTCAAGCTCGGCAGAAACTCGAGGGGAGCGGGTAATGGCTAAGAAGACCGAACCTGAGAATCCTGCGTTGATGGTCGAGGGCTGGGTTCCGCCCAAGCTGGAAAGACGGTTCACGGTCGTGGGCAAACCGTTCAACAGGATCGACGCCCTCGAGAAGGTCACGGGGAAAGCGAGGTATGCCGGGGACATCAAATTCCCGAACATGCTCTACGCAAAGATCCTGCGCAGCCCGCATGCTCACGCGAGGATAAGGGCAATCGACACGAGCGAAGCCGAAGCGCTGGCCGGGGTCACGGCGATCCTGACTAAGAACAATACGAGCGGTTGGCTCACGCACTGGTACGAGATCCCGCAGATCGCCTTCCCCGAGACCATCTCGTACGTGGGACACGAGATCGCAGCCGTAGCCGCCGAGTCGATCGACATTGCGACAAAAGCGCTTGAGCTGATCAAGGTCGACTACGAAGTGTTGCCCAGCGTCTTCGACGCCGAAGAGGCGCTGAAGCCCGGGGCGCCGGAGGTCACGGTTTCGGACCTCACTTCGGACTCTTTCCTTGCCTCCCGCCCGCCGAAGGTCGGCAACGTCTGGGGCGGGAAGCCGGACTCGCACATCAAGGGAGACGTCGATCAGGGGTTCAGGGAAGCGGACTTCATTTTCGAAGGCAAGTTCAAGACGCCCTCCCAGTGCCACGGTACCCTGCAAACCCGCAGTTGCGTGGCTGCGTTGGAAGGAGACGTCCTCACGGTCTACGAGTCCTGCCAGGGCGTCTGGTCGGTCAGGAACGACCTCGCAAAATCGCTGGGCCTTGCGCCGGAGAAGATTCGCGTCGTCGTGAACTACCAGGGCGGAGGTTTTGGCTCGAAGGCGGGTGCACAGCGATCCATCACCTTCGCGGCGTGGATGGCGCTGTGGACACGAAGGCCCGTCAAGCTGGAATTGACGAGGTACGAAGAGTTCGTGTCGCACCCGAGGAGGCCTTCGACGACCATCTACATCAAGACCGGTGTCAAGAAAGACGGAACCCTTACGGCCATCCAGGCGAAGTCGATCATCAACATCGGCTCGGGCGGGCTCTACAGTCCGTTCAACCACGACATCAATCAGCATCCCGTGCTGCTCTACAGCTGTCCGAACATGCACCTCCAGCAGATCGCTGTGCATACAAACCTGCAGCTCACCGGGCCGGCCCGCTCGCCGCTCAACATCGCCGCGGTCTCGGCTTTCGAGGCCCACATGGACGAGATCGCCGAAGCAATCGGAATTGACCCGCTGGAGTTTCGCTTCAAGAACTACACGGCATACTCCGACACGGTCAGGAAGACGCCGTTTTCCGCCAAGAACCTGGACAAGGCCATGCGGCAGGTGGCGCAGTCGATCGGGTGGGAACGACGCGCGAAGCGGGCGGGAATGGCGACGGCGCAGCAGCAGCCGCAAGGCGCGAAGAAGAGAGGGATCGGGATGGCGATCTACGTCTTCCACGGTGTCGGTCTGCCTCCTTTCAACGCCAACGCGAGCGTTGTCTTGAAGAGAGACGGCCGTCCTCAACTGCTCGCGGGTGTGGTGGACATCGGATCCGGGGCGGTAACGGTCCTGTCCATGATCGCTGCGGAAGAGCTCGGAGTCTCGCTGCAGGACGTCGAAGTGGTCTACGGAGACACCAACCAGACCGCCTATTCACCCGCCACGCACGCCTCGCGCGTAATCCCTGAGATGGGTCCGGCAGTGCTTCAAGCGGCGGCGATGGCGAGAGAGCGCCTGTTCGAGAAGGTCGCCGGCCACTTGAAGGTCGACGCGGCAGCGCTGCAGTCTGCCAACGGCTGGATCTACTCGAAATGTGATCGTGACGAGGACGCGAAGGCCAGAAGAATCTCCTTCAGAGACGCCTGCATGCTCTTGCCCGAAGGCGAGTCGATCGTCGGGACCGGTCGCCGTGGCCCAAACGTAGGGACCGCGCCGTACAACCTGTTCGTGCGCCAGGCCGACGTCACGCACGCGACTTTTGGCGCTACGGCGGTCGAGGTCGAAGTGGACGTGGAGACGGGCAAGGTCAGAGTGCTGAGGTCCGCGACCGCCCACGAGTTCGGACGCGCCCTGAATCCCAAGCTCTGCAATTCACAGCACTACGGGGGTCTCGTTTTCGGCATCGGCTTTGCACTGCTCGAGGAACCGATTCTGGACAAGAAAACCGGGATGACGCTCAACACGGACCTGCACCAATATCGCATGCCCACGTCTTTGGACATGCCGGAGGAGGCGATACCGCTGAACATAGAAGGCGAGGACGCCTTC
>JAHFTZ010000307.1 GCA_023265355.1 Terriglobus sp. | reverse complement strand
TGAACTCGGTGAAACCCGACATGATTAGCGAAGCGACGAAGAACGCGCGCGAGGCTGCGGGACGCTTTGCTTCGGACTCAGGTTCCCGCGTGGGAGCGATCCGGCAGGCCTCCCAGGGTCAGTTTTCCATCGCCGCGCCAAATGACACCGGAACGGGTGACCCCAACATGTACGGTGGCGGAGATGCCGCGGATTCAAGCATCATGAAGAAGATTAGGGTAGTCACCTCGGTGGACTACTACCTGGAGAGATGAATGACGATTGGCGATGTAATTGATTTTGAAGCCCTGAACGAAGCGGGCGAACCGGTAAAGCTCTCTGACTTTCGCGGGAAACCGGTGGTGCTGTTTTTCTACCCCAAGGCGGATACCCCGGGGTGCACGGTGGAAGCCTGCGAATTTAGGGATTCGTTTGGCGATCTGCAGGCCGCAGGCGTGACGGTATTGGGAATTTCCCGGGATAAGGCAAGCGCGCAGAAGAGGTTCAAGGAGAAGTTTTCGCTTCCGTACACACTTCTGGCCGATCCCGAACAGACCGTGTGCAGGCAGTTTAACGTGATCAAGGCGAAGACGATGTACGGCAAACCGGTAACGGGGATCGAGCGGTCTACGTTTGTCTTCGACAAGGATGGAAAGCTGACTCACGAGATGCGAAAGGTCACGCCCGCGGGACATGCGGCGGAGATTCTGGCGCTGTTGAGGGGATAAGAATGGGTTCCGAGTCTGTTATGGAACTCGACATTTTAGGATTTATGCGTCGCGTTTTCTTTCCGGGACATTGGCGAGAAGCGCGTTTAATGAAGACCTTGAAATATAGAATCGTAGAATGGCTCCGTCACCAGCTTTGCCTATACTCGTTGACGGCGATCTGCTGTTGGAATTGGATTCGGTGACACCTCATCCAGTCCACAAAGTGCAAACATACTTCTTCCGCATGCATGACACCCGTTCTGGAGACGAAGCCGGGCGAATCAACCTGCGGCTAGGCAGTGGCCCGCACATCGAGCGATACGCGGGTCACATCGGCTACTTCGTCGAGCCTGCGTATCGAGGTAATGCCTATGCCTCACGAGCCTTGCGGCTGTTTATGGGTGTCGCCCGTCAGCTCGGATTCGATCCGATCTGGATTACCTGCGATCCAGACAATATCCCGTCGCGGCGGGCTTGCGAGAGGGCCGGAGCTGAGTTCGTCGAGGTTGTTGACGTGCCGATCGATTGCACCATCCGCCAGAACGGCCACCCGAAAAAGTGCCGTTACAGATTAACTCTTGGTGATTAGTCTTTTGGTGTCTTCGTGCAACTCGGCGTATCGGAAGTCAACCCGTCAAAAGGTCCGAAGATCGCGCAATCTGAAGTTTCGTATCAGCCCGCTTCCCGTACCGGCGCTATCCGTTATCCCGTAACGGAGCGGAAGGATCTGCTTTTGTTTCCTGAGAGATTTCTCGCTAAAGCCAGGCTTCTGGCGTGGTGAAGCGGAGACCGGGGCGGGCCAGGAGTCTGCGCGTGACTTCGAGGGTGGCCTTGCGCGAGTGCGATTCGACGAGTGTGTCGAGGTGCGAAGCGTCGTGGAGGAGGATATTGGATCCCCTCCCCTGCTTCCGGTTTGCAGCCAGGCCATGGTCGACGTACGCGAGGATTTTGTCCGGACCTTGGGTGGCAACCCAGTCGTGCGCTGTGACGTTCCAGAGAACCGGGGTCAGGCCGATCTCCCGTGCCGCTTTTAAAACGTCGGGGCGGCGGCCCCCGAAGGGTGGGCGGAAGAACGCCGGGGTGACGCCCGTCGTATCGAAGAGGGTGTTCTGACAGAGGTCCAGCTCCAGACGAACGCGGTCGAGCGAGCTGAAAAAAAGATTCGGGTGGGTCTGTGTGTGATTGCCGATCAGGTGGCCTGCCTCGACGATGCGGCGGGCGAGCTGGGGATGGCGCAGAACGTGGTTTCCGACCAGGAAAAACGTCGCTCGGGCGTTGTGTGCCGCCAGAATGTCGAGGAGCTCCGGGGTGTGGGCCGGGCTGGGGCCGTCGTCGTAGGTAAGGGCGATCTCATTGGGGTCGCTGCCGGACTGAACCGTAGCGCCGAAGATCTGGGACGTGGGCCACATGCCCGCGTAGGCATAAAGACCGGCGGAGAGGCCCACCACTGCGGCAGGAAGAACGGTGACAGCGAGGTTGGACATGCTTGTGTCAGTTTATTCCCAACTTTCTTCCCGTACCGAGAACTCTGTTGCTCACCTTTGGAATGGGACGCGGTCTATCTATGCAGAGATCGATCTCCTGGCTCCGGAGTCGGAAAAAATGGGAACTGAAGCGATGCGTTGGAACGCAGGGCCTGCGGGAATAGGCTCTGTGCGGGTAGAATCGTCCGCAGCCATGACGAAAGCGGCGGTAACACGGACGGGAGCTCGGTTGACCCCAGCGCAGATGGAAGCGCGGGCTCAACAGCGCCTGGAAGACGACGAGCTGATCCGTCAGGCACAGGCCGGAGAGCGCGAAGCCTTCGACCAGTTAGTGCGGCGATACGACTCTTCCGTTCTTCGCCTGGCGATGCATATGCTTCAGAATGAGCAGGATGCGCAGGATGTCCACCAGGAGGCTTTTTTGAAAGCCTACCGGCATCTTTCGAACTTCCGCTTCGAGTGTTCGTTTTACACCTGGCTTTACCGGATTGTGACGAACCTTTGCCTGGACCAGATGCGGCGACGCAAGAGCCGGCGCGAGGACGCGGCGACCTTCGTCGACCAGGAGGGCGGCGAGATGGACCTGATGGCGAATGTGCAAGATGAGCGCAGTGGCGCCAACCCCGCACGGGAGCTGGAACGGAAGGTTCTGAACCGAAAGATTCAGGCGGCATTGGAGAAGCTTACGCCGCGCGAACGTATGGTTTTTGAATTGAAGCACTACCAGGGATTGAAGCTGAGAGTGATCGGCGAAATGTTGCATACCAGCGAAGAGACCGCGAAGAACACGTTGTTCCGCGCGACTCGGAAGCTGCGATCGAATCTGTTGGATGCGTAGAGGTTTTTGATGCAAAGCGCGATGGCGGACGGGATAGGTTTCGATCCAACCACGGGCAAATGAAGAACGTGCAGCAGAGCTTAACGAGGCAGTGCAGGGGAACTCCGATGAAATGTGAAGTAGCGCAAGAGTGGATAGTCATGCTGGCGTACGACGAGCTGGCCGAATCCGACGCAACAGAGCTCGAAATGCATCTTCGCTTCTGTGAATCCTGCACGGCAGACATGGAGCGCCTGAGCGTCTTTCAGCAAGCCTTGGCGGTCGAGATCATGGAAGAGCCCTCCGCCAATCTTCTGGCGCAGAGCCGCATGCGTCTGGACGAGAGGTTGGACGAGGTAGGCGTTGGCGGCTGGATGGACCGTATCCGCGCCCTGGTGATGGGCAGTGTGGCCACCGTGAGCTCGGCTCCGGCGCTGGCAACGTTGTTGGTTGGCGTGGGCTTTCTGAGCGGCAACTTTCTGGAACGCTACCAGGCTCGGCACGTGCCTGCGATCGGCAATACAACGGTGAACATGAATAACCAGACCGAGAGCGTTATCAGCAACGTCAGCGGCATTGTGCAGACGCCCAACTCGGACATTGTGCAGGTGAAGTACAACCGCGTGGTTCCGGAGACGATGCAGGGGTCGCTCGACGATCCGAAGATTCGAGAGTTGCTGATGGTAGGTGCGAAGAACGGCATCTCCAATGGCGTACGCGAGAACAGCGTGAGCCTGCTCGCTGCGGAGTGTATTGCCGGGCATCAGTGCGAGAGCGCGAGCAGCGGCGGTGTGGGCGTGCGCGATGCCCTGCTGGTCAGTTTGCGGTATGACAAGAGCCCAAAGGTACGAATGAAGGCCCTCG
>JAHFTZ010000013.1 GCA_023265355.1 Terriglobus sp. | reverse complement strand
CCGCGCATGGAATCCGGTATTCTAGCCACGTCTATTCCATGCAGAAAAGAGTCTCCATGCGCTTCCACAGTCTTGCCGCCCTTGCCTTAATCCCGTGTGTCTTCGCGCATGCGCAGTCCACGCCGGTGGAACGCGCATTTCTTGCCGCGAAGAAGAATCCGCCCGCTCTGCGTGCTTTTCTGGTGCAGATGCCCAAGGGAGGCGACCTGCACATCCATCTCACCGGCGCGATCTACGCGGAGAGCTTCATCGATGCCGCGGCGCACAACATGGTCTGTATAGACCGGACTCACATGACGTTTGCACCGGCGAAGGGCAGCACGCGGTCGACTCCGCCTCTGCCGGTCTGTGGCGAGGGGCTCATTCCCGCCTCCACGGCGCTGCATGAGCAGAAGCTCTACGACGCCCTGATCGACAGCTTCTCCATGCGTACCTTCGTTCCCACGTCCGGTACCAGCGGACACGACCAGTTCTTCTCGACCTTCGATAAGTTTTCCGCTGGAGGGAGAGGCTACTCCGGCCGCTGGGTGGATGAGGTAGCCACGCGCGCCGCCTCGCAGAACGAGCAGTATGTCGAGATCATGAACACGCCCGATCTCTCGCGCATCCTAGGGATCGCCTCCAAGGTCCAATACACCGGAGACGTAGCCGCAGCGAAGGCCTCCATCGATCCGCAGGTATTGAAAGACGCCGTCGAAGCGGCACGCAGCGAATTTGCCGCGACCGAAGCGGATCGCCTCCAGCGCGAGCACTGCGGCACCCCCCAAGCCACACCGGCCTGCAAGGTTCAGGTGCGCTACCTCTACCAGGTACTGCGCGCCCTGCCGATGCCTACAGTCTTCGCGCAGACCCTCGTCGCCTTTGAGCTGGCGTCCACGGACAGCCGCGTCGTCGGCCTCAACTACGTTCAGCCGGAGGACACCTTCGCCTCCATGAGCCAGTACTCGGATGAGATGAAGATGGTCGGACAATTCCACACGCTCTATCCGAAGGCGCACATCTCTCTGCACGCAGGCGAACTGACCCTGGGCATGGTTCCTCCCGACGGTCTCCGCTTTCACATTCGCGAGGCCGTTGAAGTCGCTCACGCGGAGCGCATCGGACACGGTGTGGATGTGATGTACGAGGACGACGCCACGGGTCTTCTCGCCGAACTTGCAGCGAAGAATGTGATGGTGGAGATCAACCTGACCTCGAACGATGGCATCCTCGGTGTGGTCGGAAAGAATCATCCGCTGACGAGCTACCGCGCGGCGCACGTCCCCGTGGCGCTCTCGACCGATGACGAAGGCGTCTCGCGCAGCGACATTACGAACGAATACGTGCGCGGCGCTCTGGAGCAGGATCTCTCTTACAAAGATCTGCGCACCATGGCGAGAACTTCGCTCGAACACAGCTTCCTGAGCGAAGGCGACAAGGCCGCTGCCCTCGCGGAGTTTGACCGCCGCGTCAAAGCATTTGAATCCACCTTCAACACTGGAGCAAAACGGAAATGAAGCACGTCCTCTCCGCTCTCGCTCAAACGATTCTTCTCCTGATTGTGGGAGCCGTTGTGATGCTCTGGCATCCCCTGGGCCTTTCGCACATGCTCTGGCAGACAGCAACGCAGCGGCGGACCTTTGAAGCCGACTGGCTGATCGCGGTCTTTGTGGTCTATCTCGTCATCGTGCTCATCGAAGCTCTGCGCAAGCGGCTTCGCGGAGGTCTTGCCCCAGCAACCGTGGCCCTGGTGCTGGCGATTGCTCTGGGACTGGCCATGAAGTTCGGTTTCAAGCTGACGGACGTAACCCACTACGGCTTCTAGCGCGATTGAGCGTTGACAAGCGGCCCGTCGCGCATCTACAACCGCTGGTATGAACGAGCTCAGGATCTCCCGTCGCGGCATGCTCCTCGGCGCTGGCGCAGCCGCAGCGTCTCTCGCACTTGCAACGCCTTCGGTTTCGGCGGAGGGCACAGGAACGGGTACAGGTCAGTACACCAACGGTGGCGCGGCAACGGAAGAGCAGGCGCGGCGCATGGCGTGGTGGCATGCCGCCAGATTCGGCATGTTCATCCACTTCGGTCTGTACTCCGCGCACGCGCGCCACGAGTGGGCGATGGAAGAAGAAGCCATCCCCGTCGCCGAGTACCAGACCTACACGCAGATCTTTCATCCCAAGCCGGGCGCTCCCGCGGCCTGGGCCAAGCTGGCCAAGGCCGCAGGCATGAAGTATGTCGTTCTGACGACGAAGCACCACGAAGGCTTTTGCAACTGGGATACGAAGTTGACCAATTACAACTCCGTAAACCTCGGACCGAAGCGCGACATCGTGCGCGAGTACGTTGAGGCCTGCCGCGCCGAGGGTCTGCGCGTCGGCTTCTATTATTCTCTGATGGACTGGCACCATCCCGACGGCGCCAAGTGCGCGACGGACGAAGCTGCGCGACGCCGCTTCGTAGACTACACCCATGGCCTCATTCGCGAACTGCTGACGAACTACGGCAAGATCGACGTGCTCTGGTACGACGTGCACTGGCCGCTCGATGCGAAAGGCTGGGAATCCGAGAAGATGAACAAGATGGTCTTCGAGCTGCAGCCTGAGATCATCGTGAACAACCGCAACGATCTGCCCGGCGACTTCTCCACCCCGGAGCAGAGGATCGTCGCGGAAAAGGGCGGGCGTCCGTGGGAGAGCTGCATGACGCTCAACGACAGTTGGGGATACCAGGCGGCGGACGACAACTGGAAATCTTCGCGCACCGTCATTCGCAATCTCATTACCTGCTCGCGCGATGGTGGCAATTACCTGCTCAATATTGGTCCGCGCGGAACGGACGGCTCCATTCCAGAAGAGTCTGTGCGCATCCTCACGGAAGTGGGCAGGTGGATGCAGACCAGCGGCGACTGCATCTACAACAACCCGGATACCTGCCAACCGCGAGGCTCGGAGTACGCCAGTTTTACGCGGCGCGGTGCTCAACTGCAGATGCACGTGTACTTCTGGCCAGGAACTGACGTCTCCATCTCGGGCCTGAAGAATAAGGTGCTCTCCGCGAAGGTCCTGAAGACCGGCGCAAGTGTCACGGTCACACAGGACGGCTTTCGCACCCATCTCACACATCTTCCGGAGCATGCACCGGACTCGCCGGTGACGACGATTGTGCTGGAGTGCGATGGTGTTCCGATGCAGGATACCGACTTCGTGCGGCGCGATAAGCCAAGGGCTGGAGTGGGTATTTAGTCGCGAAGGGCTCCGCGGCGTGCCCCATTCTTCGCCGCTTCATCGCGAAAGAATGGGATTGGTTTGCTATTGCTCTCCGTTCTTAAAAAGCAGATCCCTCCGCTTCGCTGCGGGATGACAAATAAAACGTTTCTACTCTACTTAGATAAGCCGTCGGATCGCAGCAGTAGCCTGCTCCGCTTCCAAAGCGTAGCCTGCAGCGGTGAAGTGTACATCGCCGTCATGCAACTCCGGATGCTTCAGCATCAGGGCATGCTGATCGTCGATAACGACCTTCTCCCGCGCCATGAGTGCAGAAGCACCGGCATTGCGCGTGTCGATGCGGGCGTTCGTACTCTCTGCCGAATCATGCAGCACTGGTGTAGTCGTGGCCCAGAGCAGCTTGGCAGACGGAGCGCCAGCGCGCACTGCGGCGATCATGCCGGGCAGCCCCGCTGTGTACTCCTTCTCCGTGTAACCCCAGCCGTGCATGCCGTTATTGAAGTGAACCACAGCGAAACGAACTCCCGCCATCGCAAAGTATTCACGCAACTGAACAGGTAGCCTGGGATCGCCGGACGCAGCGGAGGTGGCAAAGAGATAAACATTGGCGATGCCTGCGAACTGCTTCGCCGTCTCGGGATAGTAGCCGCGCGTGATGGAATCACCGAGGAGCAGGACGTTCGGCAACTTCGCATCCACCGTTGCAGGCCTGTCCGCCCAGGTCCACTCGATCTTTTCCGTGACCATGCGCTGTTGCGCTGCAAGCGCGCCGCAGAAAAGAAAGATCGACAGGGCAAGCCAGCGTCGCATCGTTCGCTCCTAAGAAATCTGCCTTGCCGCTTCACGCCCGTCGCGGATCAGGTCAGGCAGACCGACTCCGCGATATGCGTTTCCGAGCAGCGTAAGTCCAGGCAACAGGTTGAGGCGTTCGTTCAAACGCCGCATGCGATCCGCATGTCCGACCTCATACTGCGGCAAAGAGAGCGGCCAGCGACGCACGATGGTCAACGACGCGTCAGGAAGCTCATATCCTAGCGCAGCGCCCAGTTGTTTCTTCGCAAGGGCGGTCAACCAGCCATCGCTCTCGCCCTGCAGACGCTCGCCCGCGTTCCCGCCAAAGAAGGCTCGCAGAGCTCGTCCACCCTCCGGTGCGCGCCCAGCGTATTTCTGATCGCTGAAGGTCGCCGCGAGCAGATCGCTTCCCTCTTCTCCCGGCGGAACGAGGAATCCAAAGCCCTGGGGAACGCTGAAAGACTTCGCCTGCTCGGCGCTGAAACCGAACCCGACAATCACTGCAGAACTCGCGCTGATTGCGAGCAACTGCGCCGCCTCCGCATCCACCGAAGCCATAAGCGAGCGAGCGCGGTGTACAGGCGTTGCAAGGAAAACCGCATCGAAGGTCTCAGGCCGATCTCCCACGCACACCTTCCAGAGGTCGCCCTCACGTTCCATCTTCTGAACGCAACTTTGCAGACGAACACTTCCCTCGGGCAGAACGCTGGTCATGGCATCGATCAACGTTCCAAGCCCACTGCGAAGAGTCGTAAAGATCGCCTTTGCATGCGCGCGGCTTCGTTCACGCAACCCCAAGATCAGCGAGCCGTGCGTGCGCTCCATCGCCAGAAACTGCGGCATCACCGACTGCGCACTCAGACGTTCGACGTCGCCACCAAAGACTCCGGCGAGCAGAGGCGCGGCAATCGTGCGCGTGACCTCTTCGCCAAAGTGGCGGCGAACGAAGCTCGCTACACTCTCGTCTTCTGCTGCATGGCTCTCCGCATAATCCTTCAATTCCTGCGCGCGCTGCGGCTCATGCTCGTATGCTGCAATGGCCGAGGGGGAGAAGAGCTTCGATTCGCGCAGGGCTTCGAGGTCCGTTGGCACCATCATGCGCATCCCCTGCGGGATCGCGTGCAGTGTGCCTTCGCGGAGAATATACGTGACGCGCTCTGCGTCGTTGGATGGGATCAGTTCGTCTTCAAGGCCAAGCTCAATGCAGAGCTCGCGCGCCCAGGGCTTCTCTGAAACCCAGCCGTCCGGGCCGCACTCCATGACGAAACCTTCTTCCCTCGCCGTCTCGACGATTCCGCCAGGACGCGCAGAAGCCTCGTACAAAACGAATGGGATCTTGCGCTGCGCCAGTTCGTAAGCTGCCGAAAGCCCCGCCATGCCTCCGCCGATAATCGCGACGCGACTCATCTAAGCGTTCGTCCCGGCAAGTTCTTCGATAGGCGCCAGCACCGTCAGAACTTCCACCACGCTGGCTGCCGGAACCGGTCTGCTCTCGGGGGGCACACCGTGCTTCACCAGATCTTCCAAAGCAGCGATGAGCGTAGGCGAATCATTCAGACTCTCGGCGCGCGAGATGGTAAGACCGAGCTCGTTGGCCGTCTGCTGAAAAGCGATGTCGATGTCGTAAAGAATCTCGACGTGGTCACAGAGGAAGCCGACCGGCTGCAGCACCACATGTTCGTAGCCTGCAAACTTCAACGAGGTGAGCGTATCTTCGACGGTCGGTCCGATCCACGGTCCGCCGCTCAGACCCTGGCTCTGAAAGCTGAAGTACCAGTCGCGCTCATCGAGCACGTCCTGCATCTGCTTCGCGATCAGCTTTGCCGTCGCCTTGCACTCGATCGCGTAGGTATCCGGCTGCGTGGCCAGTACCATGCCGTGATGCTCTACAGGCTTCACCGAAGCCTGAATGGTGCGGCAAGGGACAGCGTGCGCGGTAAACAGCACAGCCACCTTGCCATCAGCGGCTTGATAGCGTGCACGCTCCAGCGCAAAACGCATCTTCTATGCAAATGCCCTTGCCAGCAAAGGATGCTCCGCCCAGCCGGCAAGAAACTCCACCTGCATGCTTTCGCCCACGGCATCCATTAACGCGCGGCGGTAGAGACCGACGCTGGTGCGTGAGTTCTGCGGAGCAAGGCAGATCGCCGTGATCTTCTTCACGCCGTCCTTTTGCATCTGCTTGACGGTATCCGCGATGAACGGCTTCCAGTTCCGCATGCCGACATACACGCGCTGCTTCAACTTCTTTTCGAGCAGAGCAGCCTGCATCAGCGTCCAGCGCGTGAGGTGTGGACCTTCCGCCGTCGGTTCCTCGCGCAGACCGATCTCTGCATAGCGATGCTGCAACTCTTCCACGACGTGCTGCGGCAGACCGCGTCCCCCGGTGACCAGCTTGAGGTAAGCCGCCATCTCGCTGAGAACATCGGGCGTGCCATGTGCGAGAAGAAACACAGCGCTCTCGTTGACGGGCGCGACCTTCTTTCCAGCAAGCAGACCAACGAGGAAGTAAAAGAAGTTCATCGCGCGCTCATCTCCTGGACCCATCGAGCGACATTGATGACGTTCTCTACGGGTGTACCTGGAACGATGCCGTGTCCCAGATTAAAGATGTGTCCGTTGCGATTGCCCGCAGCGTCGAGCACTTCCTTCACGCGCTGCTTCAGAAGGTCTTCCGGTGCAAAAAGAGCGATGGGGTCAAGATTACCCTGCACAGCGCATCCGCTGCCGACGAGTTTCCAGCCTTCATCCAAAGGTACGCGCCAGTCGAGACCGAGAACATCCGCTCCAGTCTCACGCATCGTTTTGAGCAACGACGCCGTATCCACGCCGAAGTAAATGACAGGCACACCGAGGGCCTGCACACGCTGCACAAGCTCTTTCGTGATGGGAAGAACGAACTGCCGGTAGTCGCTCACAGAGAGCGCACCCGCCCAACTGTCGAAGATCTGAATGACGTCCGCGCCCGCTTCCACCTGCTGCTGCGCATACTCCACCAGCACAGAGATAAGCTTCTGCATCAGGAGCTTCCACGCCGCTCCATTGGAATACATCATTTTCTTCGTCTCGATGTAGTTGCGGGACGAAGCGCCTTCAATCATGTAACTGGCCAGCGTGAACGGCGCGCCGATAAAGCCGATGATGCCAAGCTGGTCGCCGTCTTCGCGTGGAGCTTCGAAGTGCGCCGCAACCTTCTCAATCGCCCGCGCAACGTAGCTCAGTTCTTCCGCGCGGTCGGTGCGCAGAGCCTGCACCTGCTCCAGCGTGCGAATGGGAGCATGCACGACGGGGCCTTCACCGTTCACAAACTCAAAGTCCAGACCCATCGGCGTAAACGGCAGAAGCAGATCGGCAAAGATGATCGCCGCATCCACGCCCAGGCGCTCCGCTGCGGTGATCGTCACCTCAGATGCCACGTCGGGGTTACGGCAGATCTCCAGCAGGGAGTGGTGCTTGCGCACGGCCATATACTCCGGCATGTAGCGCCCGGCCTGGCGTAGAAACCACACAGGCGTACGGTCCACGGGTTGCCGAAGACAGGCGCGCACAAAGCGGCTGCCCCCTGCGGCGATCTCTTCCTGCGCGGCCTTGCGGCCAAGTTCCAGTGGTGTCATCGACATGGGATTAAGCCGTCGGCGCCACGAACTCCTTCGGCACTTCGCCGCCAGAGCCGTAGAAAAAGTCGTTCATCTGTTCGACCAGGAACTCCTGCGCCTGCGGCGTCCAGGGCTGAAGCCGGTACTCGTTCAGCAGCATCTTCTGGCGCTCGATCCACTCGCCCCAGGCCTTCTTCGAGACCGTCTTGTAGATCTTCTGACCGAAGTCGGAGTCGAACGGAGGCTCGTCCAGACCTTCCATCTCCTGCTTATACTTTGCGCAAAATACCATGTTCGCCATTGCTGAACTCCTGTCTTTCGATTGTATAAGTTGCGGACAAAGAAGACGCGAATGGACCGGCCTAGCGCCGCTTGCCCTTTCCTTTTGGCTTTTTCTTGGGCTTTCCGCTTCGATCAGGAGAAGAATGGCGCGACGAGGCGGCTTTTCGCGCTACCTTCTCTTTCTTGATCAGGGTTTTGCTGCGGAAGGGCTTGCGCTTCTCTGTCGGGAGTTCCTCGTCCGTCGGTGGAAGAATCGCGAACTGCAGCTTGCGCTGCGAGCGGTCGATCCGGTCCAGAAGGACGCGCACCTTCATCCCCAGACGATAGCAACGGCCTGTGTGTTCGCCGCAGATCTCGCGCTGCTGCTCGCGGAAGGTGTAACGGTCGTCGGTGAGCGTGTGCAGAGGCACCAAGCCTTCCACATACAGATCATGCAGTTCTACGAAGAGCCCGTACTTCGTCGCGGACAAAATCATCGCGTCAAAGTCTTCGCCCACGCGGTCCTGCATGAACTTGATCTTCTTCCACTCGATCAACTCGCGCTCCGCATCGGCGGCACGGCGCTCGCTCTCGCTGGTCTCCTGCGCGATGGCAGCGATTTCGCTCAGGGGAACGGGCGGCTCAAGCTCCGTATGCCGCGCCTGCGGAGGAGTCACGTCGAACTCCGCCGTGCCCTCGGGGTCAGCGCCTTCATGCAGAAGCGTCTTCAGAATGCGATGCACGATGAGATCCGGATATCGCCGGATCGGCGACGTGAAGTGCGTGTACGCTGGCGCAGCCAGGGCGAAGTGGCCTTCGTTCTTCTCGGAGTAGCGCGCCTGCTTGAGCGAACGCAACATAAGGTACGCCAGAATACGCTCCTCCGGCTTGCCCGCGATCTTCTCCGTTAGCCGCTGGTACATCTGCGGCGTCACATTGATCTCTTCCACGATCTCGTGCGTCGGGGCGCGCCGCGCACCGGTCTGGCCACGCGCGCCACGTCTCTGCTGCTCGCGACGGTCGCCCTTCATCTGGATCTTCTTCACCGGGAGATTGCCGACGCCGAGCGTATAGCCAAATCCTGCGGCAGTGTCCTCGAACTCCACGATGCGCTTGGGGTCGGGCATCTCGTGGATACGATAGATCCCCGGCACGCCCTGCGATTCGATCCACCGTGCCACGCACTCGTTTGCGCAGAGCATAAACTCTTCAATCAACCGGTTGGACCACGCGCGCCCTGAACGCACGATCCCCGTCATCGCACCGAGCGCGTCGAACTGGATGACCGGCTCAGGAAGGTCAAAATCAATCGAGCCGCGTCGTTTCCGCTTTCCGTTCAACTTGAGTGCAAGGCCGTACATGCGGTCGAACTCCGGCACGAACTCCATGAACTCTTCGAGCGCCGCGGGATCACCGTCAAGCACGCGCTGCACGTTCGTATACGTCATGCGCCGCGCGGAACGGATGATGCCTTCGCAGACGCGGTATCCCAGCACCTCTCCACGCGCATCGATCTGCATGATGCACGAGAGCACGAGGCGGTCTTCGTCCGGACGCAAGGAGCACTCCCCTGTCGACAACTCCTGCGGCAGCATCGGAATCGCGCGGTCAGGAAAGTAAACGCTGTTGCCGCGCAGGCGCGCTTCCAGATCGAGCGCGGTTCCCGGCAAAACGTATTCCGCTACATCGGCGATGTGTACCTGCAACTCATACGTTCCATCGGGAAGGTCGCGCACCATCACTGCATCGTCAAAGTCCTTCGCCGTCTCACCGTCGATGGTGACGATCGGCAGTCCACGGAAATCCTCCCGCTCCGTCACCTCGTCATCGCGCAGCGACGCAACGTTATAGGACGCGCGATCCTTGGCCTCCGCGAGAACCTCTGCAGGAAACGTGTGCGGAAGATGGTGCTTGCGAATCACGATCTCCACATCGACACCGAAGGCATCGGCGTCGCCGAGGACTTCGATGACGCGACCCTTCGCCGGACGCGCGACGCCGGGAAAGTCCGTGATCTCGACATCGACTGCAAGGCCGTCCATCTGCTCCGCAGTCAGCACCTCTCCCATGGGCAGATCGCGCTGCTGCGCGCGTGCCTCATCACCAAGAACTCGGTCCGTACTTACGCCCGCACGCACGACCTCCGCTCCGGGGGGAATGAGCACCGGCTGCGTCATGCGCTCATCGAGAGGCTTGACGTAGTTGCCGCGCAGGAGTGGATCGCCATACCGCCCACCGCGTGCGACATGAAAAATGCCAACCACGGTAGGATTCTTGCGCGTTAACACGCGAACAATGCGGCCCGATCTACGTCCGTCGTGCGTGGGTGGGGCCTCATCCACCAGCACCTCGTCGCCCTGCATCGCGCTGTTCAGTTCGTTGGGAGGGATAAAGAGATCGCCACCGCTATCCTTCGTGCGCACAAAACCAAAGCCATCGCGATGGAGGTCGAGCCTTCCGGCCACAAGGTTTTCGCGCGTCGCCGATCGTCCGCGCAGAGCGGCGTCGCCACGGCGACCCGTATCGCTCTTTGCGCGCTCCGTGGCCGCGTCGGGAAGCGACCACATGTCGCGGTCTACCTTCACCAGCGCGCCACGTGCGGTCATTCGTGCAAGTTGTTCCAGGAGAAGACGCCGCTCGCGCCCGCCGCCCATGCCCAGTTCGCGCACGAGCTGCTTGTACCCGGCTCTCCCACCGGGAGCCCGTTGGACGTGGCGCAAAACATCGCGGTCGGTATGCGGATAAGGATGGCCAGACACACAAGCAGAATACGCTGCGCGCATCCAACTTCGCATGGACAAGCAAGAGCTTTCGCCTGCAGGTACCTCGGAAACGGTTTCGCGACGCAGCTTTCTGCGCGCAGCCACGGGCACGGTAGCCGCAACCACGCTGGCTACAGGCGCCATAGCGCAGGGCAGTTCTGCAACTGCCACCATCCCTCCGCAGCAGAATTATGTCGATCTCTCCCAGATTCACGGCGAGACAGAAACTGAGGAACACGCACCCGGTCCCTCCCTTCCCAAAGACACGCGCGTGGGCTATGCGATCGTAGGCCTGGGTCGCCTGTCCATAAATCAGATCCTCCCCGCTTTTGGCGCTTCCAAGTATGCGAAGGCAATAGCACTCGTCTCCGGCGATCGCGCCAAGGCGCAGAAGGTCGCCGCGCAGTATGGCATTCCCGAGAGCAACATCACGGATTACGCCCACTTTGAACGCCTGGCCCAGATGCCCGGTGTCGACGCCATCTATATCGTCCTCCCCGACGGCATGCACAAGGAGTTCGTTCTCCGCAGCGCGAAGATCGGCAAACATATCCTCTGCGAAAAGCCCATGGCCAACAGCGCCGCCGACTGCGAGGCGATGATCGAGGCCTGCAACCGCGCGAACGTGAAGCTGATGATCGCCTACCGCCAGCAGTACGAGCCGATGAACCGCTATCTCAAAAAGATGGTTGCCGATGGCAAGCTCGGAAAGCTGAAGTCCATCCTCAGTACAAACTCGCAAAACACCGGCGACCCAAGTCAGTGGCGCTTGAAGAAGGCGCTTGCTGGCGGCGGTGCGCTGCCGGACGTTGGTATTTACTGCCTCAACGCAGCCCGCTTCCTCTCAGGTGAAGAGCCCGACGAAGTCCACGCCACCATCTATCAGCCGAAAGATGACCCACGCTTCGCCGAAGTAGAAGCCCGCTGCAGTTTTACAGCGCACTTTCCTTCCGGCCTGATCGCCACATGCGTCACCGGCTATGACGTTCACCGCTCTGCCATGCTCCGGCTAGAAGGCAGTGACGCCTGGGCCGAGATGTCGCCTGCATTTGGTTATCACGGCTCGAAGTTCAGGTACAGCATGCTCACCGGAGAAGGCAGCGAGAAGAAGGACACCACCTTCGAACCCAACATCGAAGACAAGGACCAGTTCGCTCTGGAAATGGACCACTTCGCCACCTGCGTCCGCAATAACATCCAGCCACACACCCCCGGCGAAGAGGGCCTGCAAGACCAGCGCATCATCGAAGCGATTTATAAATCGGCAGCCACTGGCCGCACGGTAAAGATCGCAGCACCCACAAAGCCCACACGCGGCCCTGCTCTCCCAGAAAAAATCTGAGAAAAAAGGGGAGCCGCAAACGGCTCCCCTCCTGTGACGCTAACTCTTTCGTTGGTTAGAAGATGAACGCGACCTTAAAGCGGAGGTTGCGGGCGGGTTGAAAGAGGTTGGGAAGATTGTATTGATTTGAAAGAATCTTCGGCTGTGTGGAGTTTGCCAGTTTTCCGTTGGCAACGGCCGTGTAATCAAAGCCGGTCATAAGTGCGTTGTAATCGGTGCCGGTAGGGTTTCCACTTGTGGTGATGGTTGCCGCCGCAGTGGTAGGTAACTCATAGACTGCCATGACTGCGTGCTGATTGAGTAGGTTGCTGACATTGAGTTCGCCGCCGATCCGACGATTTTCATGCTCTTTACTCACTTTGACATAATGGGCGAGGTTGGCTCCTGTCTGCGAGTAAACCGGGGTACGGCGGTTGTGTTCAACGGTACCCGCGACTAAGTCCCCGTTTGCAGCCCGGGTATAGTTCACGAAACCACCCTGATCTTCCACAAACTGGCAAGCGCTCGTACTCGCGCCTCCGAGCGGCTGGCAAGTTGAGATCGGAGAACCGGAAGAAAGGATCTGGGTAAGACCAAGGCTGGTTTCGCCCAGAAGGCTCTTCAACTTATAAGAACCGAGAGCCGTAATCGAATGCGGACGATCGGTGGGCAGAGGTCCTCCAAACGGAGTTCCATGAGCCGTGAACTGCATGTTTGGAAGGTCGAACGACCGGTTATTGTTAGGGCTGTGGCGGCCACCCGAGCCGTCTGCGATAAACGTGCTTGTAAGTCCAGGGTAATTTCCACGAAGGCGGCTATAGGTATAAAACGCGGTCACAAAATAATTCGTGGCGCGCTTCTCCACGCGAAACTCCAATGCGTTGTAAGTACGGATCGCACTGGGTTGAGCCGGGCACTGTGGGCAGATGCCCCCGGGATTCAGAAATGCAGCTGCACCCGCGACGTTATTGTTCACAGCGTTACGATAGACATTCGGCAAGGCCCGATGAAGAACATCAGCGTACGCGCTACCCGGGTTTCCGATGTAAAAACCGTAAGTATCATTGAGACCGATATCTTCCGTTGTCTTATCTAATGCTTTGTGTACAAACCGCGTATTGAAGGAGAAGGTTGGTGTAACAGCCCAATCCGCTCCCGCCTCGTACTCATGCTGCGAAGTCGGTTTGATACTGCTATCCACTCCCGGATCGTCCGAACTGTTATTGACTGCGCGGAAATCGATATTTTCAATAAATCGCCCAACGTTACCGCCGGCACCTGTTACGTCCGTGACAGGATTCGCCGGAACTCCCGGCGCGAGGCCCGATAGGCCGCAGGAGTGACGGAAGCCATCGGGCCCTACAGGTGCGGTGGGCTGAATAAGATTGAAGTTGGGACTATCCAGTGTGTATACGCAATCATGCCAGTAGTTTCCTCCGAAAGATCCCTGGGGCAGCGAAAACTTCAGAATGTCAAAGTACTTTCCATAACTTGCGAAAACTTTGAGCTTACCGTTGTGTAAAAGGTCATAGGCTCCACCAATACGAGGAGCGACCTTGCTGCCCCAACCGAAGGTGATGCTGGGATCACCAGGGCTATACGGTGGAACAAACTCGCGATCAAGACGAATGCCTGCATTGATGGTCAGTCCGGTGTGTGCAACGGTCCAATCGTCCTGGACGTACAAGCCATGAGCATTGCTGCTGATGGAGCCCAGAACATCGGTACCGTCATGGACGATGGCATATCCATAGTTGCCTTGGCAATTTTTCGTGGCGGCGGTGACACCATATACCGCCTGGTTAGCAGCGATGATGCCATCGCAAGCTGTTGGGCTTGTACCTACGGAATAATTTTTACCGTAATAAAGAGTTACATTCGCGTAGTCGTAGATCTGTTTTACGTTGTTACCGGTCCGAACAAAGGAGTAGCCGCCTTTGAAGTTATGCGTACCGACAAAGCCAGTCACCAGGCGGCCGAGATCAACGCTCAACTGCTTACGGGTATACGTGTTGAAG
>JAHFTZ010000306.1 GCA_023265355.1 Terriglobus sp. | reverse complement strand
GTCGCCGTCTCGAAGCTCTTCCAGTACCGCCCGCGAAAGATCTCTTCCACCACCATCCGCTGGTATCCCGCCATACCTCCGGGGGCGTCGTCAGGATAAACGTCGATCAGCTTCACGACCCAATCCGCATCGGTCCCGGAAGTCGACGCAAATAGATGCGCCACGATGTCCCCGGTAACGGTCGTGTCTTTATCCATCGCATCGGAGGTAAAGTTGGTCAGGTCCTTCCTGTCTTTCAGAAAGCTCTGGTCGCCCGACAGCCAGGGCCTCCACTTCGACCCTACTCCGTAGGTGCTCTGGATCGGCCGCTCGCGGTAAGGAATGGGATTCGATGGATCTGCGACATAGTTTGCGTGATCGCGGACATCGCCCCCGGTGGGCGCATCGAAGCTCAGCGAATGGCGCACACCCAGATACAACTTCGCCGAATGAAATCCGATCTTCGGCGGCCACACGTCATAGCGTTCCCACTGGTTCACGCCCGTGCGAAAGGTCGCCGTGTCCTTCAGATCGAAGCCTGTACGGTCCTTCAAAAACTTTTCGAAGAAGGTCACCTCGTAGCGCTTGCGATACTCTTCGCCCGTCGCCGATCCGAAGTCCAATGCGCCCAGCCGACGTGCCGATCCGGCCCATCCACCGTGATTCCACGGTCCAAGCACCATATAGACGGAGTGCGCCGGATCCGTCTTCGTATCGTGCGGCCGCAGCGCGGCATACTCCGCCTGCGTTCCATACATGTCTTCCTGGTCGAACCATCCGCCCACTTCCAGGACCGGAACTTCGATCGAGGTCAGCTTTGGCTGCACCGCCATATCCTGCCAGAACTTCGAATAGGTTGGATCTGAGATGAATCGCTTTGCCGTTGGCAGATTCTGCGCATCCGCGGCCTTGGCGGCATTTTCGAAGTTGCCGTAGCGCAGAAAGTAGGCGTACATGTCCTCGTCCATCGAGACAGGAACATCCTTCTTTGTGCGCTCCATCCGCTGCGTATAGTCGAAGCCGTAGGTCTGACGAAACGCTCCGTTATGGAAGAAGTCATCTCCCATCCACACATCCGTCATCGGTGCCTGCGGACTCACAGCTTTCACCGCCGGATGGTGATCCATCCCCGCCATCATTGCCAGAAATCCCGGGTACGAAACACCCCAAACGCCGACGCGACCATTGTTATTCGGCAGGTTCTTCACCAGCCAGTCTACGGAGTCGTACGCGTCCGAGCTTTCATCCACAAGCTTCGGATCGGTGCGGTTGCCGTAGGTATGCACGATGGGCCGGTTCATCACGAACTGGCCTTCACTCTCGTATCGTCCGCGAATATCGGCAAAGACGAAGATATAGCCGCTCTGGGCGAGCTCCGGCTTCGTCATATTGACGGTTGCCGAAGAATTGCCGTCTGTTCCGTAGCACGTACGCTGCAGGAAGATCGGCAGCGGTTCTCCGTTATGCTCCGAACTTTCAGGTCGCAGCACAACAGCATGCAAGCGCACACCGTCCCGCATCGGCATCATCACTTCGGTGCGTGTGTAGTTGCGAAACTGATTCAGCTTCTCCGCAACGTTGCTCGTCCGCGTATAAAGCTCGGTCGTGGCTTCCGTGCCGCGACGGCCTCCCGTCACGTTCAACGCCGTCACGGCGCCGGAGGGGTCCCTTATGAACTCGTACTTGACGCTCGTCGTGGCAAAGCGGTCTTTGCCCTCGGAGTGCATCTGAAAGCGCGCCATACGCGCGCTCTCGACGAAGAGGCTCTCACCCTCTCGCGAAATCGAAATCACGACATCCGGGTCGCTTTTCTCTTTGTAAAGTCCCACAAACGCGTCGAGTGGCCGGGACTCCGCTGTAGCACGCAGGTGACGTGGAGCCTGGGACTCCGCAGCGCAGGGAGGGAGAACCGCAACCCCCAACATCAACGCCACTGCTGCCGTACCCGTCCCGATCCAACGTTGTCGCATTACTTCTCCCTGGCTGACACTTCAGTCCCTGAACTTGAGAAATTGCTCTTGCAGATCAGCCGCCGCAAACATCGGCGGCGGCTGATTCTCGTGCTTAAAACCTAGGTCAGGTTCCCAGGACTCGTCATGCACTGGAATCCGACCCGATTGTGAGCTCCATCGCAAAAAGGGCGCTTCTCACTGGCGCCGCAACGGCAGAGACTCACCGCCGGTTTGCCGGTAAGGTCCCACTCCTGCCCGTCTGCATCCACCAGGTGAATTGCACCTTCCACACGCAGTGCCCCGTTTGGACGCACCGTAATCTTTACCGCTTCTTCTGCCATGACACATTCCTCAAATGATCGCGCACGGTCTTCCAAGCTGCATGCAGCCGCAAGGAATCCCTATGCCCCGATGAGGGCAGAATAGCAGACCCGATCTCCCGCCACGAATACGCCTTACTGCTCGTGTCTAAGCGTGCCGAAGACGCACCCGAAGTCCATCCGCCAACTCCCGCAGCGTGACAAGCCGTTCTCGCACCGTCGGCGGAACCGCCTGCTCCCGCAGCATAAGATCGCTTTGCAGCAGAAGCCCGGTGACCTGGGACCGTAGTTCTTCCTCAATCTCCAGGCCCGCCAACCTTCTCGCCAGGACATACTCTCGCTCCCGCCGTGCCAGGATGCCGCAAACCTGCCGGGTGACACGGACCGCGCCAAGCTCAGCAAGATGCAACTCCAGGGGCACGGCAAGGTCGGCGCGCTCCCACAGAGCGTCCATGCTGTCCGGGTGAGCCTGCGAAAAGAGGCTATCCACAAGGACGATCGTGAACGCTTCCCGTCGCAGAACCGCCAGGGCCGACGCCCGGCTACGCGCCACCTGTACCGTTACATCTGCCTCGCGCGAGAGGACACCCGCCAGATCCCCTGCATCCGCCATCGCGGTCACAATCAAAACGCTATGCGCTTCGTTTCTCATAGGCCCATTCTCCAAACAAAATTGATATCGGTTACGATCCGCGTCAAAGACGCAGTATGGAGGTGGGTCGATGCGGGGAAATTACTCCCCGATCCCATACTCCTTCAGCTTGCGGTAAAGTGTGGTCTTTCCAATTCCCAGCAGACGTGCCGCCATCAGTTTGTCGCCATGCAGCTGCTGTATCGTGCTCAGAATCGCCTGCTTCTCCAACTCTGCGATGGAGACGATCTGCCTGTGGCGTGATGCCTCCGCTTGCATAGCCATCTCCACGTCCGCCGCCCTGCGTCCACTCACACGTCGTTCATCGATCTTTTCAATCCGGGGTTTTAAGTTGTTCATACGGAAGTTCTGCAGCGGAGAGGGCATATCCGCCATATGCACGACGGGCCCGCTGGAAAGAGAACAGGCGCGCTCGATCGCGTTTTCAAATTCACGAATGTTGCCCGGCCAGTCGTACTCGGCCATCACACGCAGCACTTCGTCCGAGAACGAGTACTGCACGCCCTTCTCCCTGCGCATGCGCTCCAGAAAATGTGCTGCCAGCAAAGGAATGTCCTGCTTGCGGTTTCGCAGAGAAGGAATACGCACACTCACCACATTCAGGCGGAAGTAGAGGTCCTTGCGAAAACGCCCCTGCTCCACCATGGCGGAGAGATCGCGGTTCGTCGCCGCTATGATGCGCGCCGCCATGGGCACAGTATGCGTCGCCCCCACCGGGCGTACCTCCTTCTCCTGCAGAGCACGTAAGAGCTTGGTCTGCAGATCCAGGGAAAGCTCTCCCACTTCGTCCAGAAAGACCGTCCCGCCTTCAGCGGTCGCGAGCAATCCATCCTTGCTTTGGCTCGCTCCGGCAAATGCACCTTTGCTATACCCGAAGAGCTCGCTTTCCACCAGCTTTGGCAAAAGAGCCCCACAATCCACGGGAATGAAAGGCCTTGTCGACTTCGGTCCGTTGGCATGGA
>JAHFTZ010000305.1 GCA_023265355.1 Terriglobus sp. | reverse complement strand
TTACCCCACACATCGCAAGAACGCGATGTATGGGGCACCCGATTTGTGGCGATACTAAAAATAAAGGGCAGCCCGAGGGCTGCCCATTTACTTGCGTACGCGATGCTTAGCGCTTGCGTGTGGTGCGACGAGCTGGGGCAGCAGCCTTCGGCTTAGCTACAGGCTCACCGCCGGTCATGTTGATCATGAGTGGGTTTTGCGTGTAGGAGTCGAAGGTACCCGTCAGTTCGATGGTCGAACCCACTGCCGGAACGGTCTTGAGAGGCTCCTTCATCGCGAAGGTAAAGTCAGCCTTTGTTCCCTGCTTTGCTTCGTCCGAAACAGCGAGGGCGACGGACGAATCAGTTGCTGAAATGACCGCACCGGTGATGCGGACTTCCTTGCCCTTGACGGGAGCAAAGACCTTATCTGCCTGCTCAGGCTTGCCATTGGTGATGATGAACTCACGATCGGCAAGAGCCAGGGTATCCAGGTTCGGCGTGCTGGCCAGCGTCTGGTCAACGTAGTCCTGCGGTGTGGGAGCTGGCTTGATAACCAACGTGTCAGGAACGAAGAGATTGGCGGCCGCTGCGGTCTTCACAGCGTCGTAGCCTTCTTCGTTTCCGTGGTACTTCTTGTAGCAATAAGTGGCCAGGGGCTGGAAGGTGGGCTTGAACTGGTCAGGTGCGAAGTTCGCGGTACGCGTCGCGTAGAAGGTGCACTTCACTAGGTCCGGAGGAGTTGCACCGTAGTAGGCCTGCGCCAGAAAGAACGTGTCCTGAAGAATTGGGCCGGGGGTCTGGGTCTGTTCGATGGGAACGGCCTTCAGCTCAGACTCGTAGGCCGCAATCGCGGCTGGAGAGTCCTTGCGCGTGAGAGCGTCGATACCGATCGCGGAGTAAAAGTAGGGATTGACGGACTTCTGAATGGCGGCAAAGTCCGCATCCGACATTTCGGCAGGCTTGGGTGCCTTCAGACCGCGCTGGGCGAAGCCTGCAGCCTTACCGTACGCCGCCTGCTTGGCAGCGGGATCTGTCGCTTGATCACCCTGGGCCTTCAGAAGGCTGGTTTCGACGGCGAGAGCCCGGATATTGTTGGGAGAAACCTGCAGCAGACGATCAGCGGCGTCGATTGTCTTGGCCGGATCGAAGGTGCTGTAAGCCCCCATCAGGAGTTCCAGGACCGAAGTCTTGACGCTGGACTGGGGATAAGTGGTCAGATAAGACTCGAGCGCGGCGGCTTTTGCCTTGGGGTCGGTCTGCGAGGTGGCGTTGGTATACGCGTTGTACTCGGGCTGGGCCATTTGAACCTGACCTGCAGCGGCCGGAGCCTGTGCACCCTGGTTGACCGCCGACTGCGCGTAGCTGGTTGCTGTGGTTAGTGTTGCGGCCGCCAGCAGGGAGGCAAATACAACCTTCTTCATGTGAAACTCCTCGAGTCCGGGAAATCTAGAAAGTGGGGCAATGCTCTTTGTATCTTTCTTTGTACCAGTTCATGGTCACTTCTGGTAATGATGCGGATTATAAGAATAGCGTTTGATAGGCGCAAGGGACGGTTAAGAGAGAAGGCCGACAAGAAAACCACTCGCCCCCGGAGACGAGGAAAGGGAAAGAAGTGCTGCGGACAGCTACCGCTGGAGATCCGGCCTCCTTATCCACAACATATTGGGTTGGGATGTTGATTCTGCCCTGCATAGGCGGATAGCTTGGAGGCAGTCCCTAGGCGCGGTATGGCAGTCCGATATGGATTCCCATTTCCGGTTTGCCTGGTGTGGAGGTTCTTCTGTAAATGCTCAAGCTCAAGCGCGTTCAGATTCTCGGATTCAAATCGTTCTGCGATCGTACGGATGTTCAGCTCTCCGGCAGCGGCATCGCCGCCGTGGTAGGGCCGAACGGGTGCGGCAAGTCGAACATCTCCGACGCGATTACGTGGGTGCTGGGTGAACAGAGCGCGAAGAGTCTGCGCGGTATCAAGATGGAAGATGTCATCTTTGCTGGAACGCGTGACCGCAAACCGACGGGCATGGCCGAGGTTTCGCTGACGCTGGTCGACCCCGAGGTCTACGACGGCGCAGTTCCGTCGGCGGATGAAGGTCCGGAGATCGTCATGCGCGACGATGTTCCGGCAGATTGGGACGAGAGCGAAGTTCGGGCGAAGTCTGCTGCCGCAACCGAAGAGGCCGTGCAGGAGGCTCAACCAGGAACGATAGTGGACGGCGCCGAGGAAGCCTCCGAACCTGCGGAAGAAGTTGAAACGGATGCGGAAGCGACGCAGGGAGCCACCTCCTCGAACGTCGTGTTGAAGATTCGGCGGAGGAAGTTCAACCGGACGCCAGTTCGTGCGGGAGAGATCACAGTCACGCGGCGTCTGTTCCGCTCGGGCGATAGTGAGTACCTTCTGAACGGAAAGATCTGCCGTCTGCGGGATATCCAGGACATCTTCATGGGTACCGGTCTGAGCGGCGAGAACTACGCCATCATCGGCCAGGAGCGCAGCGGACAGTTGCTGAGTTCGAAGCCGCTGGATCGCCGTTCCATCATCGAAGAAGCTGCAGGCATTACGCGCTTCAAGACGAAAAAGCGGCTTGCCGAGCTTCGCCTGGAAGCTGCAAAGCAGAACCTGGCGCGCGTGGACGACATCTTTGAAGAAGTGACGCGGCAGATGGCTTCGCTGAAGCGGCAGGCTTCTAAGGCGGAGCGTTACGGCGCTCTGCGCGACGAACTGCGCACCAAGCTGCGCGTTGTGCTCGCCAGCCGCATGGCACAGATGGATGCGGACCAGGCGGCGACGGCGGAGAAGATCGCCGAGTTGAATGGACGCATCGACACGCAGGCGGCCAGCGTGGAGACGATGGACGCGGAGCACACCGAGGGCGTGCAGCGCGGCTATGCCATGGACGAACAGATTCGGGACGCCAACCTGCGCGCGAACCAGGCGGCAGTTGATCTGGAGCGTATCGTCTCGCGCACGGGTGCGAATACGGACCGCATCAGCGACCTCGTTTCGCGCATCGCTGGAGGACAGGATGAGCTGGCGCAGATTCGCACGCAGCTCGAAGGCCTGGCAGCGGAGAGCACGGGGCTGAAGAGCTTTCTTGAAACCGCGACAACAGAAACAGCTGCGGCGCGGGCTCTTGCCCAGCAGAAGCAGACCGAAGCGGGCGAAGCCGTGCGCTCTGTGAACTCCGCTGAGCAGGAGGCCGAGGCGGGCCGACGGCAGACGATGCAGTTGCTGCAACGAGCTTCGCAGACGCGGAACGAGGAGGCGCAGGCAGCCGAGGCGCTGGCGGGGCTCGATCGCGAGTCTCAGAGGCTGAACGCGGAGAGCGATCAGGCCCGGCGCGAGCTGGAGGCCCTTGGTCAGCAGCGCGGCCAGGTGAAGATGAGCTTCGAATCCGTCAATGAGCGGCTGGCGCGGCTGGAGCAAGAGATTGCAGAGCTGCGTCTGCAGCTTGAGTCCGGGCGCAAGGAAGAACTGGAGACGCGTCGTCGCGGCGATGGCATGCGTGCCGAGATGGCTACGCTTGTAGGACGCCGAAATTCGTTGCAGTCGCTCATTCGCGACCACAGCTACTCCACCGATACGGTGAAGAAGATCTTCAGCGCGAACCAGAAGGGTTCCGCGCTGGCTCCCGTGGGGACGCTGGCGGACTTCCTCGAAGTGGAAGGACAGTACGAGACGGTAGTCGATGAGTTTTTGCGCGACGAGCTGAACTACATCGTCGTGAAGAGCTGGGATGCTGCGGATGCGGGCATGCAGATGCTGAAGGGCGACGTAGATGGCCGCGCGACCTTCCTTGTGCATCCGGACGACGCGCAGGCCCGCGTGGATCACTCTGCCGGTAGGTCGGGCAGCATGACCACGGAGATCGCCGGCGTGGTGCCGTTGAAGAACTGCATCAAGGTGATG
>JAHFTZ010000304.1 GCA_023265355.1 Terriglobus sp. | reverse complement strand
CGTTCCCGTGCCAAAGCTGAAGTGCATGTCGTACCCCATCTGCTTCAGCGCGTTCGCCATCTTGAGATTGCCCAGCGGCCAGCTTCCATAGCGCGGTACGGGGCCAGAGGCGCCTTCCATATCGTTGGCTCCATCCTGCAGCCAGACGCGGAGGTTTCGATGGTCTTCGCGATAGACCTTCTCGGGGTAATCCTGTCCGCCGTCGAGAATCGCTGGATCTTCTTTCCACTGGACGCAGACGTAGGTGCCGATCCAGGAGAGCACGCGGCTCCATTGGTCGGGCTGCTGCCAGGCAGCGTTGAAGGCGGCGATAGCGCCTGAGCTTGAACCCGTGATGGCGCGGCTGTACGCATCTTTTCGCAGCGGATACTTCGCGTCTACGAGCGGGAGAAGTTCATGGCGCAGAAAGCGCGCGTACCGGTCGCTCACGGTGTCGTACTCCGTGCTGCGCATAGAGTCGGAGAGCGTTCTGTTCCACTTCTCGCTGTACGCCTGCACGAACTTGTAGGTGGGTGTGCCGGGCGAGGCGGCGATCTCTCCCGGGTCGGTGAAGACGCAGATCGTGACGGGCATCTTGCCTGCCGCGATCAAGTGATCGATCACGTTGAGCGCGCCGACCTCGCGGTTCAGATAGCCGTGTCCGTCCTGAAAGACCATGAGCGCGGCAGGTGTTCCTGCTTTGTACGCCGCGGGAACGTAGACCCAATAGCTGCTCACCATGCCGTCGTAGATTTTGCTGGAGAAGGTGAGCTTCTCCGAGAGCGTTCCCTGCGCTACGCCGCGCTCGGGATAAAACATCGGTCCGAATGCGGGTACGTCTTGGCTTCCGCCGGACTCGGCGCCGTTCAAGACGTAATGAAAGCTGTGCAGGGCATCCAGCTTTGGAACTTCTGCGATCGCGTACCAGTACGCTCCGGCATGTTTCATCGCCTTGGGCGAGCCGTCATCGATCACGAGCTTCGGTTCCGTGCCTGAGGCGATGGCGAAGAAGAAATCCTTTCCGCGCGCACTCCATGCTGTTCCCTCCTGAAGAGCCTTCTCGCTGAAGCTCGCGGCGATGGCAGAGGGTAACTTGGGCGAACCGCTCAGCGCGATCAACTCCGGCGCGCTGCTCTTCTGCGCCATGCTCATCAGTGTGGAAAAGCTCAAGAAAAGACCACAAACGAAACGCAACACACGTACCTCCGTAGAGAAATATCATCACCATGAAACCACATGGCAGAACTTCTGGGAATTTTTGAGTTGTTCGCGGGTCACATAGAAGGCAACTGAGTTTTTGAACCCAACCACAATCGAAGAGCAGAGGTCCCGAAGGAGCCTTTAGAAAATGTCCCTTACTCGACGTGTATTTATTCAACGGGTCGCACAGATGGGCGGATACGCCGCAGCCTTTTCCGCCATGCACGTGCTGGGTCTGACCGCCGCTGCGGGAGCGTCTCCTCTTCCGGAACTCGCGGGGGATTTCGGCAAAGGCAAGTCTGTCGTCATCCTCGGCGCTGGGATTGCAGGCCTGACCGCCGCGTATGAGCTTCGGAACGCCGGTTTCAAGGTGACTGTGCTGGAAGCCCGTAACCGTCCTGGCGGTCGTAACTGGAGCGTGCGTGACGGCTCCGTCGTGGAGTTTACCGATGGAACGAAGCAGGCCTGCACCTGGAGCAACGGCGGCTATTTCAATGCGGGTCCCGCACGCATTCCTTCCATTCACACGAATTTGCTGGATTACTGTCAAAAGCTCGGTGTGGCGCTTGAGGTCGAAGTCAACACCTCACGCTCGGCCCTGATGCAGTCTTCTGTGCTCAACGGTGGTAAAGCCGTGACCCAGCGTCGCGTCGTCCACGACACGCGCGGCTACCTGGCCGAGTTGCTGACCAAAGCCGTCAACAAGCACACCCTGGACGACGAACTAACCGCAGGCGAGCAGACGATGCTCGTGGACTTCCTCAAGCAGTTCGGTGACCTCGACCCAAAGACAGGAAAATACAAAGGAAGCCCGCGTGCCGGTTACCTCGCCGCCCCAGGTGCGGGGCCTTCTGTCACAACCTTGAATGAGCCTCTCAAGTGGCATGAACTGCTCGCCGCAGATTTTTCCAAAGGCGAACTTTACGAAGAACAGATCGACTGGCAGGCCACTATGTTCCAGCCTATCGGCGGCATGGATCGCATTGCCTACGGTTTTGCACGGGCGATTGGCGAAGACGTGATCCAGTACGAATCGCCTGTGACGGAGATCAAGACCTCCTCCGGCAAGGTGTCTGTGATGTATGAGCATGCCGGTACGGCGCGGACGGTTACGGCGGACTTCTGCATCTGCACGATGCCCATCCCCGTGCTTGCGCAGACGAAGAACAACTTCAGTCCGGAGACGCAGAAGGCCTTCACCGGTATGCCGATGGCCGATCTCTACAAGATCGCATGGGAGTCGCAGCGCTTCTGGGAGAAGGAGAACAACATCTACGGTGGCATCTCATTTACGAAGAGCATGGTCGATCTCGTCTGGTATCCCACCGACAAGCTGTTTTCGCCCACCGGCGTCCTGGTGGCGGGCTTCAATTTCGAGACGAACCCATTCGTGGGGAAAGCCACGGAGTTTGGAGCTCTGCCTTCCATGGAAGCCAAGCTGCAGGCCTCACGCGATGCGGTGGAGCTTCTGCATCCGGGCAGGTCCGCGCAGTTGATGAAGCCAATCTACGTAAACTGGGCCAGGATCCCTTACTCGCTGGGCAGTCTTGCCATCAATCAATTTCCAACAAGCGATCCAGCCTATGCCCAACTGGACAAGCCGCAGGGCAACACCTATTTTGCAGGGGACTACCTCTCGCATATTGTAGCGTGGCAGGAAGGCGCGGTCCTCAGCGCCCACCGCGCGATCGCCCGCATCGCCCAGTCCATGAAGTAAACCGGGTGCCCCATACATCGCGTCCTTTGCGATGTATGGGTTTATGCGCGAAGCGTATCGTTGGCTAAACCGCCTCGGACTCTTCCTCAAACACAGGAGCCAACTCCCATGCGCTGCGATCCTTCATCAACCGGCTCACAAGAGCGGTGTGCATCGCATGGCCGGCGCGCTCGGCCACGACGCGCCCCTGGATTCGCCTGCCCGCCAGTGCAAGGTCGCCTATCAGGTCCAGCACCTTGTGCCGCACAAACTCATCCACGAACCGTAGAGGCCCGTTCTGCACCGCGCCGCTGCCAATGATGATGGCGCAGGCGTCCGTTGCTCCTCGGATCAGGCCCATGTCGCGCAGCATAGGTTCGTCTTCGCGAAAGCCGAAGGTCCGCGCGGGGGCGATGAGCGACGCATAGGCGCCGGTCTCCAGGTCGCCCAGAAAGCGCTCGCGCCCGATGGGAGCAGGGAAATCGATCGTGTAGTCGATCTGGTACCCCACACCGGGATAGACGCCGATAAACTTTCCGCCGTCCTGCACTTCCACGTCTTTTAGTATCTTGAGATACTCGCGGCGCCGCCGCTGCTTCTTCACACCGGTCGCTTCAATGGCGTCGATATAGGGCAGCGCAGAGCCGTCCAGAATGGGTACTTCGAGGTTGTCGATCTCGACGATGACGTTATCGACGCCGTAACCGATCAGGGCGCTCAGCAGGTGTTCCGTGGTGGAGATCAGGACGCCCTGGCGCATCAGGCTGGTGGCGTAGCTGACCTTGGCGACGTTGCGGCCGATGGCGGGGATCTCGAAGTTATCCAGATCCGTTCGCCGGAAGACGATGCCCGAACCGGCGGCTGCGGGAATCAACCGCATCTGCACCTCTGCCCCGCTATGCAGGCCCACGCCCGCAAAACTGAGCGGTTCCATGAGGGTCTGTTCGGTATGGGCAGTCATTCCAGGCAAACGCAGGCTCTCCGGCAGCAAAGCCAAGAATATTCCCCCTACGCAACTCC
>JAHFTZ010000303.1 GCA_023265355.1 Terriglobus sp. | reverse complement strand
TTACCCTTGGCTTCTAGCAATAAACCCGCTTCTCGCAAGGAAATTATGCAAACGAGCTATAACGGTATCGCCCTTCCGCCCAACGGGCAGGTCATCGATTACAAAGACGGAAAGTTCATCGTCCCCGCGCACCCCATCGTCCCTTTCATCGAAGGCGACGGTTCCGGTCGCGATATCTGGAAGAACGCGCAGATGGTCTTCGACGCTGCCGTGGAGAAGGCCTACAAGGGCGAGCGCAAGGTGGAGTGGTACGAGGTCCTCGCAGGCGAGAAGGCCTTCCGCGAAAAGGGCGACTGGCTTCCCCAGGACACCGTTCAGGCGACTATTGATTTTCGCGTCTCGATCAAGGGACCGCTCACCACGCCCATCGGCGGGGGCATCCGTTCGCTCAACGTAACGCTGCGCCAGACGCTCGATCTCTACCAGTGCATTCGTCCCGTGAAGCATTACCCCGGCGTGCCCAGCCCCATGCTCAAGCCCGATGAGGTCGATATCGTCCTCTTCCGCGAGAACACGGAAGATATCTATGCTGGTATTGAGTTCAAAGAAGGTACTCCCGAAGCGAAGAAGTTCATGGAGTTTGTGAACACGGAGATGCTTGCTGGAACGAAGAAGCGCCTGCGCGACGATGCGGGCTTCGGCATCAAGCCCATCTCGATTCACGGCTCCAAGCGCCTCATCCGCGCAGCGATTCAGTACGCCATCGATCACAACCGCAAGGTGATGACGATCGTGCACAAGGGCAATATCCAGAAGTTCACCGAAGGCGCCTTCCTCGATTGGGGATACCAGGTTGCGAAGGAAGAGTTCCGCGCGCAGATCGTCACAGAGCGTGAGAGCTGGATTCTGGGAGCACTCGATAAGAACCCGAGCATTACACCCGAAGAGATCGCCGCAATCGTCGAACCCGGCATCTCCTTCGCCCCTCCCGCCTTCGGCGAAAAGATCGCCGCCGAAGTGAAGGACGTTCTTGCGAAGATCGGTGAGACCCACGGCAACGGCAAGTGGAAGAGCATGGTCCTCGTCAACGATCGCATTGCCGATGCGACCTTTCAGGATCTCCTGCTGAAGCCTGCGGAGTACTCCGTCCTTGCAACGACTAATCTTAATGGAGACTATCTCTCCGATGCAGCAGCCGCGCAGGTCGGCGGTCTTGGCATTGCGCCGGGTATGAACCTCGGTGATGGCTTTGCCGTCTTCGAAGCCACGCACGGGACGGCGCCTCGCCTCGCGGATCAGGATGTGGTCAACCCGGGTTCTGTCATTCTCTCCGGCGTTCTTCTGCTCGAACTGCTTGGCTGGAAAGAAGCCGCCGACATGATCGAGAAGGCGATGGAAGAGACGATCAATCAGAAGTTTGTCACCATCGACTTCCATAAGGGTATGGCGGGTTCCACCCTTGCCTCGACCTCGGCCTTCTCCAAACGCATCGTAGAGAACATGAAGTAACGCGATGCCAGGGCCCGCACACAACACGCCAAGCAGCACCGACGTCCTTCTCGTCGGTGCTGGTGTCATGTCCGCGACCCTGGGCACGCTTCTTCAGCTTCTGGACCCATCGCTCCATATCACAATCGTCGAATCGCTCTCTGCGGTCGCGGAAGAGTCCTCCGACGCATGGAACAACGCGGGCACGGGCCATGCCGCGCTCTGCGAACTCAACTACACACCGGAGCGCGCCGACGGCAGCATTGAGACGGCCCGCGCGGTCAAGATCAACGAGCAGTTCCAGCAGTCTCGTCAGTTCTGGGCCACGCTCGTCGAACGCGGTCTCCTTACGAACCCGCGCAGCTTCATTAACGCCATCCCGCACATGAGCTTTGTGCAGGGTGCGGAGGCGGTGGACTACCTTCGCCGCCGTCACGCGGCGCTTTCGACCTCGCCGCTCTTCTCCGCGATGGAGTTCTCCACCGATGCAGCAAAACTGCGCGAGTGGATTCCTCTCATGATGCGCGACCGCGACGCGAACCAGCCCGTCGCCGCCACGCGCTTTGAAGACGGAACGGATCTCGACTTCGGAGTGCTCACGCGTTCGCTCATCGCGTCGATGCAGCAGCAGGGAAGCAGTCTTTTGTTGCAGCACAGGGTCACCGGTCTGACGCGTCTGCCAGATACCCGCTGGTACGTCGACGTGGAAGACCTCACGACAAAAGAGACGAGCAAGAGTACCGCGCGCTTCGTCTTCCTCGGTGCAGGTGGCGGAGCTCTTCCGCTCCTGCAGAAGTCCGGCATTCCCGAAGGCCGCGGCTACGGTGGGTTTCCCGTCAGCGGCCAGTGGCTGCGCTGCACCAATCGCGCCGTCATCGAGCAGCACGCGGCCAAGGTCTACGGCAAGCCCGCGCTCGGCGCTCCGCCGATGTCGGTGCCTCACCTCGACACGCGCGTGATCGCGGGTCAGCGCGAGCTTCTCTTTGGCCCCTTCGCTGGCTTTTCCACCAAGTTCCTCAAGCGCGGCTCGTATCTCGATCTTCCGGGTTCGATCGGTTCGGAGAACCTGGTTCCCATGCTTGCCGCCGGGGCGCAGAATATCCCGCTTACCCGCTACCTCATCGGCCAGGTGATGCAATCGCAGTCTGACCGCGTCGACGCGTTGCGCGACTTCATCCCGTCAGTGCGCGGCGAGGACTGGAAGCTAGAAATCGCCGGGCAGCGTGTCCAGATCATCAAGTCCTACAAGGAAAAACTCGGAAAACTCGAGTTCGGTACGGAGATCATCCGCTCTGCCGATGGCTCTCTTACCGCGTTGCTCGGAGCCTCTCCCGGTGCCTCTACAGCGGTGTCGATCATGCTGGAACTCGTGACCCGTGGTATCTCCATTGGCACCGCCGATGCCGAAGCACTTCGTTCCCTCGTACCCTCCTTCGGTCTCTCCTTGGACAAGGACGCGGCTCTCTACGAACGGATGACGGAACGCACGCGCAGGCTGCTCCAACTCAAATAAGCGCGCTGTACTATAGCTCATGCCGCAAGCGTCTGATGCTCTTTCGCCGAAACATACGCTGCCGCAGATCTATCTCTTCACACTCTTTGCCGCTTACATTCTGCTTGTCCTGTTGCACCACGCCGTTCCCCTACTCGGGGACTACTCCATCTGGACCTACGAGGGCGTACTCTTTCGCAATCACCTCCTCGGTTTTACGGATGCTTTCCACGCACTTAAGCACTACCCTGTTCCAAACAGCGCGACGACTGTAGGCATCGGTCTGCTCGCTCTGGTGATGCCCTGGCAGATCGCCGCAAAGCTCTGGCTCTGCCTGCATCTTGCATGCTCCGCCTTTGCTCTCCGCTCGCTTCTCCGCGCGACGCAAGCGCCGACAGCCCTCTGGTTCATTCTTCCGTCTGCAACCTTTCTCAACCTCAACCTCTGGTGGGGCTTCATCAACTTTCAATGGGGCATCGCGCTAGCGATGTTCTTCGCGGCGATGCTCCTGCGTTCTCCGAAGCGCATCTGGCCTCTCGGCCTCATGCTGGTGCTGCTCTTCTTCACGCACATGATCCCGTTCACCTTCGCTGTGCTTCTGCTTGCTTTCTACGCGTACCAGGTGAAGAGATACCGTCTGCTTTTATCCGTAGTGCCTTCCGCGCTGCTCACGCTCTGGTATGTCTGGGGCAGAGTCTTCCTGGCGCACAATGCAGACGCCCATGCGCCTATGCTCTCGACGCTGGGGCAGGGCGGTTACGCGTGGATGCTCGCGTACAAGATGAACTCTTTTTTGAAGGGTCTGGGTTTTATCAATCCAGTCGACACGCAGCGCCCGCTTTCCCTCGCGCTCTTTGGCAAACCGCTCTATCTGTTTCTGTTGATGGCTACGCTCGCCCTGGCTGCGTTGCTTCTGTGGGCCATCGCGCAGAGTGCGCGCGCCTCTTTTCGATCGACTGCACCCAACCGATTTCTCTGGATC
>JAHFTZ010000302.1 GCA_023265355.1 Terriglobus sp. | reverse complement strand
CGCTCCGGCAAACTTGAACCGTACGTGAAAGTGTTGGCTGGGGCAGGTCAGTTCAACTTCCCTTTCAATTATGCGAAGGGAACCTACATGGTCGTCGCAGGTGGCGGAGGGGTCGACCTTCACCTAGGAGATCGCTGGAAGGTACGCGCCATCGACGTTGAGTATCAGACATGGCCTCAGTTCACGTTTGGCGCGATGAAGTCTTACGGCGCATCGATAGGAATCAGCTACAACCTCCTGGGGCGCACGACGAAGCTAAGCCGTTAGCAACATCTCCGGATTGCATAATTCAGGCCAGGAATCTCTCTCAGATGATCTCTGGTCGATCTTTTAAGCGGCAGGAGGTTGATTCCCGCCATGGCACGATCGATGAGGTGGACGTGCGGCTTTCCGTGTAATTACACTGATACGAGGCAGCCTGCTGGCCGCGGAGTTTTAGCGAATGAAGCCCAATCCCGGAGATCCTGGCTGTACCTGTTACCGCTTAAGGCAATCGGCACGCCTCGTGTCCAGGACCTATGACGCGTTTCTTGCACCCTGCGGCATCAGCATTGGCCAATTTGGATTACTTGCGACTCTCTCTGCCATGAAGGGTGAGTCCATCTCATCTGTGGCGGAGGTCCTCCAGATGGAGAGGACTACCTTGACGCGCAATCTGATTCCCTTGCAGAAACTTGGATACGTTGCCGTGGAACAGGCGTCAGACAAGCGGGCCCGATCGCTCAGCCTGACCGCAGCCGGGAAAAAGACGCTTGCTACAGCCAGGCCGAAGTGGGAGGAGGCCCAACTCAGCCTGGAGAAACAAGTGGGTAAAAAAGAAGTCCATCTGCTCAACGCCACACTGGAAAACACGCTTCATCACTTACAACAAAGCTGATGTGCGTTTGCAGGAGAGGAAGGACCATATGAAAGAACAGCGTCGTGTTGTTGTAACAGGCGTCGGCCTCGTGAGCCCCGTAGGAATTGGCAGGGAAGAGACTTGGAGCGCTTTGCTTCGTGGGGAATCGGGTATTGCTCCCACGCAGCTCTTTGACGCGTCACGCTTCAGCTGCCGATTTGCTGGTGAGGTGAAGGACTTCTCGCCGGAGAAGTATATCGACCGCAAAGACATCAAGAAGATGGGCCGCTTTATCCAGTTCGCGATGGCCGCTGCGGAGTTTGCCATGAAGCAGTCCGGCCTTCAGGTGACGGAAGAAAATGCCGAACGCGTGGGCGTTTATGTCGGAAGCGGGATTGGCGCCTTTGAAGTGATCGAGCGTGAGCACTCCAAACTGCTCGCAGGCGGCCCCGATCGCGTTTCGCCATTCTTCATCAACGCAACCATCGCGAATCTGGCCTCGGGACAGATCTCCATCAAGTACGGCGCCGCAGGGCCGAATCTTACCTGCGCAACCGCCTGTACAACGGGCGCACACGGCGTGGGAGAGGCGTGGCACATCATCCGTCGCGGAGATGCGGACGTCATGATCTGCGGCGGCAGCGAGGCGGCCGTCACTCCCCTCTCCGTCGCCGGATTTGCGTCGATGCGTGCGCTCTCAACGCGGAACGAAAGCCCACAGACCGCTTCGCGGCCTTGGGACACGCAGCGTGACGGTTTTGTCGTCGGCGAAGGTGCAGGCATGCTTGTGCTGGAGGAATTAAGCAGCGCGCAGGCCCGGGGAGCCACGATCCTTGCGGAGCTGGTCGGCTACGCCGCAAACTCGGATGCCTTTCACACCAACGCACCACCGGAAGATGGTCGCGGCGTGCGGCGCGTGATGCAGCTTGCACTGGCAAGCGCCGGGCTGGAGCCCTCAGCCATTGGATACCTTAACGCCCACGCCACCTCCACCCCTCTTGGAGATCGCGCCGAAGCACAGGCCATCGCCGACACCTTTGGAGAGCACACGAAGACGCTCCTGGTGAGTTCGACGAAATCGATGACCGGCCACCTTCTCGGAGGCGCTGGAAGCCTGGAAGCCGGGATCACCGTGCTTGCACTGAGAGATCAGATCGCGCCTCCAACGACGAACCTGGAGGAACTGGATGAGCGCTGCAAATTGAACCTGGTGCTCGACAAGGGAACGCCAGTACGCATGGAGTTTGCGATGACAAACTCTTTTGGATTCGGCGGAACGAATGCTTCGCTGATCTTTCGAAAGTGGTGATGCGCCTGGTGTCTTCGGGCATTTGAAAGCCGCGTACTCAAGTTAAGCCAGGTTTCTTCTGAGGGACGCTAAAATGCTCCCTCAGGAGAAAGTTATGTCGACGCCGCACGATCAGATGCAAAACCAGATTCCTGCTTCCTCGGAGAGTACGAGACGAGATTTCTTACAGGGCTCCCTTGCAGTGGCAGGGGCAGCTCTCGCTTCCAACGTGGCTGCTCCTCTTGCCATCGCCGAGACAAAAGCGAAGCGTCCAAATCTAGTCTTTTTCTTTGGGGAAGGACAGCGTGCCGATGCCCTTTCTATCGCGGGAAACAAGATCCTCAAGACACCGAACCACGATCGCATCGGGCATGAGGGTATCCGTTTCACCAACGCGTTTTGCACCAACGCACTCTGCGCTCCGGCGCGCGCCGTAGCACTGACCGGAATGTATTCGCGTTCGAGCGGAGCGTTATCAAACGAGCAGCTCAAAGTGCCTCTTCCGTCCGACATACCGCTCTTCACTGATCTTCTGCATGAGGAAGGCTACGAGGTCGCTCTTCTGGGCAAGACGCATGTTCGCAATGGCGTGGAAGACCGCTACTGGGATTATTATTTCGGGCATAATGACCCGGGAAACAACTATGCGAATCCTTTCTTCAAAGAAGGCCGCAGAGGCAAGGTCGGGCCGCAGAAGCAGTACAAGAACGTCTATCCTGACGATCTAACGGTGGACCGCGCCCTGGCCTGGCTGGAAGAAGATCGCGGCGACAAGCCGTTCTGCCTGCTCGTCTGGTTTGTAGCTCCCCACGAACCATTCTTCCGCGCGCGGCGTCACGCCGATCTGTACCGTGAGACGGTGATTCCCAAGCCCGCGACCTTCGACGACGATCTGAAGGGCTACCCGGGCAAGCCAAAGTGCTTTGTTGACGCGGAGAACAAGATTGGCACGACGCCCTCCCACGTTGCCTGCGGCTCGCATGAAGGCATTGTGAAGGATTACTACGCCGGCCTGGTCGCCGTGGATGAGAACATCGGCCGCGTTCTGAGTTATCTGGAAAAGAAAAAGATACTCGACGATACCGCGATCGTGCATGGCTCGGATCATGGCTATTTCCTCGGAGAGTTTCGGCTCTTCGATAAGCGGCAGATGCATGAACCGTCGATCCGCGTGCCCCTCATGGTGCGTTATCCGAAACGCATTCCCGCAGGCACGGTACGGCACGAGATGGTGCTGGACACCGATCTTGCGCCGACGTTTCTCGATCTGGCGGGCTTGCCGATTCCCGCCCACATGCAGGGTAAAAGCATCTTGCCCCTCGCAGAGGCGGCCGATCCTTCTTTCCGCAAGGAGTGGTACTACGAGTACTTCGAGTGGCCAAATCCGGAGGCCGTCCGTCCCTGCCGAGGCATCCGCACTGAACGCCACAAACTCATCTACTACGTCATGGAGCCGCAGGAGTTCGAGCTTTACGAGCTTCAGACCGATCCTGAAGAGACAAACAATCTCCATGGCAAACCGGAGCATGCAGCGCTGGAAAAAGAACTCATGGAACGCCTTGAAACGCTTCGCTCTCAGGTCGTCGAACGGAAAAAAGTAGAAGTCGAGCCGCACTTTCATAATTCCTGATCTCGATTGCACTTCAAACGAATGAAGTGCAATCGAGAAACGAAATGGCTTTTGTGAAAGATCGTGTGGCAAAAGTAACGCAAACTTGCTTTTGCGCAAGCCAATCGCCGCTTCACGAGCGTAGGATTTCGGAGCACAATTTTCACTCGAAC